>DRMV01000008.1 GCA_011322445.1 Chloroflexota bacterium
GCGGAGCCTACAAAGTGCGCTTTGGGGCAGGAATGCCCGTCTGCACCTGCCCCGACTGGCAGCGCCACGGCCACGGGCACGTGTGTAAGCATGTGCTCATGGCTTCGATGGCTGCTGCTCGCGTAGCCTATGTGGGTTTCCGCACCGCTGAAGGGCCGCGGGTGCACGTGGTGCGGGATGGAAACCCTTTCCTCTTGCGCCACGTGGAGATGCACAGCCCTACCGGTTTTGAGTGGGGCTACGCTGGCAGCGGCCCCGCCGACCTTGCCCTCTCTATCCTCGTGGACTACCTCGGCAACGAGGAAGCCGCCGAGGATTTGAAGGGCGTTTTCAAGGAGGAGGTCATCTCACGACTGCCCTCTACAGCATGGATGCTTACGGAAGACGCGCTTGCCGCGTTCTTCCACCGTCATCCTGTGCGCTTGCCCGTGAATATCCCTGCCTATGCCTGACCCCCAAACGCAAACAGCACGGCTACCCGCCGTGCTGTTCGTGTTTGGTTTGGGAAATGTGTATCGGGGAACTTCCTCAACCACTTCGGTTAGATGTATCGCTGATCCCCCCCTGGGATGACGTTTGTGAATTTTCTCCCAGGTATGCACGCAGGAGCACACGGAATAGCTTAGCATGACTGCCGTTGTCCAGTTTGAGGTGTAGCAGTTCATGGACGATCACTTCCCACTGGAAAGCCAAGGGTAGATCCAGCAGTTCGGTGTTGAAGGTCAGGCGACCACGGCGAGATGCGCTGGCCCATTTGCGGCGCATGGCACGCAGGTGGATTTCTTTCACCTCGACGCCGATGCGCTTAGCCCAGCGGCGCACCTCGGCTTTGAACATTTCGCGGCGTACCAGGTTGTCGGTCAACTCACGCATGGCGCTTCGCCAACACATCCAGGATCTCGTTCACCAGGGCAGAAACCTGCTTGTTGATGCCTTGCCGCAGCAACACCTTGTAGAGTGCCCGGCGCAGTTCGCGTTGCTGGCGCTGGCTGGTGGCCCAGTGGGGGTAAGCCTGGAAAGTCTGCACCAAATCCGTGGCTACAGCCCGGGCCGTCTCTTTGGACACGGCGTGATGCTGATGCAACAACCAATACACGGTGAAGGTCTCGGCTTCCAGACCTTGCTCGGCGAATTCCCGCTCGGCAGCGTTGATTTCGGCAATCAGGGCCTTGAGGGCATCTAAGGCCTCCTGAACGCTCTGCTGTCGTTCCTGGAAAGCCTGAACGATGGCCTCGGCCCGCTCGCCAATGGAGAGTAGGAAAGGCTTCGCCGTGGCCTCCTCAGCCACTTTCTGGCGGATGGATTTTACCAGATTGAACACCTCCACGGTGGGCGGCTTACGGCTGGCCTCCAGGCGGCGAAGCAGGTCGGCATTGATTTCGTACACCTCCACCGCGCCACGGATGGCCCCGCCCTGGGTGTGTTGTTGCACCAGAACCGCCGTCTTGCGTAACATCTCCCGAACATCCAAGCCAGCCTCGCTCCCCTCGTAGGCTTCCTGGAACATGGAGACCATCTGGGTCAGCAACGCATAGTCGTCCAGGTAGGGGCGCAGGAAAGCCGCCGGGGAGAGTACCTCGTACAGGTCAGCGAGTTCATCGAAGAAAGCGTAGAAAGCCTGCCGCGTTTCCTCGTCTCGAAAGTGGGAAAGCACTCGCTCAGCGGCCTTGTCGTCGCCGCCCGCGGCCAGGGGGATGTACTCGCTGCGGGCCTGGGCCATCAGATGCTCAAAGCGCTCCCGCAGCACATCCAGGTCGGTGACCACGCCTTCAATGTCCTGAGAGTCAAAGGCCAAGGCCTTCTCCAAGTTTTCAAAAATGCCCACAAAGTCCACAATGAGACCGTGCTTTTTGCGCTGGCCGTCTTGCTCGTAGGGGCGGTTGACGCGTGCAATAGCCTGGAGGAGCACATGGTCGCGCATGGGTTTGTCCAGGTACATCACATAGAGGTTGGGCGCGTCGAAGCCGGTGAGTAACTTGGAGGTGACAATGAGAAACTTAGGATGTTCCTCGCGCCGGAAGCGATCGCGAATCTCCCGCTCTTCCTCCGCGCTGCGGTGATATTGGCGCAGCAAAGGTGGGTCATTGTAGTTGCTGCTGATGACCACTTCGAAGGCTTCGGGCGGCAGGTAGCGTTCGGGATCTTCCCGATAGAGGCGCTCAAAGGCCTCTTGGTAAAGGGCACAGGCTTCCCGATCCACGGCCACCATGAGGGCCTTGTAGCCCAAGGGCTCCACATATTCACGGTAGTGTTCGACCACGAAGCGGGCCACGCGTTGGATGCGGTCGTGGTTTTTGAGCATGTTGCGCAGGGTGACGGCCCGTTCGAGGATACGGTTGAGTTCCTCGGGATCCGCCAGACCTTCGGCTTCGGCCAGGTCGAGGAATTCCCGTTCCAGGGTCTCGCGATCCACCCGCAGTTCGTTCTCGGCCAGGGTGTAGTGCAATGGGACGGTGGCACCGTCTTCGATGGACTCGCGGATGGAATACTTGTCTAAGTAGCCGTGGGGCGGGTCGTCCACCCCGAAGATTTGGAAGGTGCTCTTGCCGTGGGCGCTGCGGTCAATGGGTGTGCCGGTGAAGCCGAGGATGGTGGCGTTGGGCAGTGCGGCCATGAGATAAGTGCCCAGGTCGCCGCCGGTGGTGCGGTGGGCCTCGTCAATGAGCACGAAGATGTTGGCACGGGTGTTGATGTTGGCGGGCATCTGATGAAATTTGTGAATGGTGGACACGATAAGGCCACGGTAGTCCTGCCGCAGCAGGCCGCGCAGTTCGCGCTTGCTTTCGACCACCACGGCGTGCCCCAGCCCCACCGCGGCCAGGTTGGAGAAGAGTTGCTGCTCCAGATCGTTGCGGTCAACCAGCATCAACACGGTGGGGTTCTGGAAAAGAGGCTCGGCCAGCAGACGCTGGGCGATGGTGATCATGGTGAAGGTCTTGCCGGAGCCTTGAGTATGCCAGATGAGACCGCGGCGCTTGGGCTTTTGGCCCGGCGAAGGTTGCACGGCTTCCTCGGCGCGTTGCAGCACCTTGTCCACAGCCCGCATCTGGTGAGGGCGTAGGACAACTTTAGTCAGTTCGCCGTCGCGGTGGACAAAGAGGATGTAGTCGCGCAGCACGCGCACGATGCGCGCCGGGTGGACGAAAGCCTTGACCAGGGTTTCAAAATCCAAGGAGGGCGACTGGCCGGTCGCCCCAGAGGACGCAGACTCCACAGCCCCCGCAGTGGTGCGCCAATTGATAAGCGCCTTGCGCTCGGTGTTCCAGGTGGGGCCGTAGTAGAAGCGCACCAGGTGAGTGATGGCGAAAAGCTGCATCAGCGCCAGCAAGGGCGCACCGTTCTCATGGTAGCGTCGCACTTGGATCAAGGCCTCAGCCAGACCCTCTCGCTTGTGTGCGGCTTTGGCCTCCACCAGCAGGACGGGGATGCCGTTGACGAAATAGGCAATGTCGATGCGGATAGGTTCGCGGCCTCCGGTGTAGCGCAGTTCCTGAGTGATATGATAAAGGTTATTCTCCCAGTGCTCCAGATCCACCAAGCGGACGTTGCGCTCCCGCTTTTCCTCGGGAACATAAACGGTCTTGAGGCCGCGCAGGTATTCCCAGGTCTGCAGGTTGCCCTGGATGTTGGGGCGGATGCGGGCCAGACGGGCGGCCAGGTCTTCGGCTTCCCGCAGCCCGACCACGCCGGGGTTGAGGGCTTGCACCCGTTCGAGAAAGATATCGTAGAGGAGCAGGCCGTTGGTGCCTCGACGTAGGCGCTCGGCCTCCTCCTGGGAGAGTTCACGCCATTCCACCTCGGTGGAGTAGCGAGCCATGGGTTCCTGAACGGTGCGGCGTTCGGTGAAGCGGGGCATAGACATCTCCCTCATTCTCATTGGATGCTGAAATGTAGTAAATCTCTGTACTCGAGAAATCCTCGGCTGCCAAGGTAATGGATTACCTGTTCTGCTGTTTGCTTTGCCTCGGGGGTTCCCAATGCCCATTGAAGAGCCTGTCGAATGTGCTCCTGACCCGCGTAGAGTTCCCACCCCTCGATGTCTGCTTCTACGATCATCTTCAGGCATTCTACAGACTTCAAGGGATGCGTTTGGGCCGTTTCAGCCAAGCGTTCCAGTACCATACGGGTGGGTTCGATTTGGCCCGCGATTTCCAGGGAGGCGATTAACTGGTCAAGTGCCCAGCATGTATCAAATTTCGCCGACACAAACCACCAGCCAAAGGCCCTCATCTCTTCTGCAAAGGCGCTTGACGAGGAAGACGTTCTGGCCTGCTCCAGGCGGGATTCCCAAAGCCGCTTGAGGCGATCGAGAATTTCTTCAGGGGCTTGCCCCTCAGTCTGCATTAGAGCACGCCCTACAAAATCCAACGCATGTCCCCGTAGAGTCCCAGGCGCTTGTTCCCAGAACGTAGTGAGCAGAGGATCGTCCAGAGGGAGTTTCCCGCGCCAGAAGAACACCATCAAATGCTCTGCCAGTCTCTTGTCGGGATCGGCGTGCCAGGGCTTTTCCTCTCTTTGGTGGCCAATTCGTTTTACTGCATGACCGTACTGCTCACGGAGGAGATCGAAGGCATTGTCATAAGGCCTGTTGAGCGCAATATAGGCGTTCCAGGCCGCTTCAAAGTAAGCCCGCTCTTCTTCATTGAGAGGGAAAATTCGAGTGACATGTTCATGTGCCCAGCCTTCATCCAAAAGCGCAAGCCACGGGAACCATTGTCCATAAACGGCTCGGATGGCGAAGGAAGGGTCTTTAGCAAGGTCCAGATGCGCTTCAAGCACCGCACGTACTTCGGGCATTTCCTCAAAGCCTTTGGCTAAGCGTTCGCTTGCGTCGGCTTGTTTTTTCAGGTAGCGACGGATCCAGAGAGCATATTGAAGAACGGCGTGCATGGCAGCGCCCCGGGTAGTGTTGATGGACAACGTAGCAGGGTCCATGCTGGTGTCTTTCTCACGTGACGGAGTAGGATCTGGATCCCCCGTCAATTGCTGCAAAATAGTCCACGCCCTTTCCCGATAAGCCATAGGGAGCGCGGTCTCCTGCCGGAAGCCAGCGTCGAACAATTCCGCAAGGGCCTTTCGTGCCCATCCCCAGTCAGGGTCTCTCTCAAAATGGTGCACTTTGCGACCGGGGATATCCCTTGGTTGGGTGACAACCCAGTGAGAAAGGCGAAGCACCTGATCCCAATTGAAGGCTTGTTTGTGTTGCTCTATCGCCTGCCGAAGCCCCTCGAACAACGCTCGGACATATGTCGGGTCTGTCTCTTGGAAGTGTTCCGCCTGCTCGGTGAAACGACCGGGCTCCTCGGCGACGACCGAGGCCAGGACGCGGCCGAGGCCTTCAGGCGATGGCTCTTGAAACATCTCTTCCGGCGGCTGCCAGGTTTTTAGGAAAGTCACGATTGCTTCGACCGACATGGCCTTCAATTCTTCGGCGGTTTTGGGGCTTCTCGGCCCGACCTCGCTAACCGTAAAATATACAGGGAACTCCGGATGCTCTGGCTCGCCATACCGTTGAACCAGGGCTCGATACTGCGCTCGCCAATCCTCAGGAAGGTTTTCAGGCCCAATCCATGCCAATCGGTCTCGCTGCCAGATTTCGCGGTAGCGGTCAATTTCTTCCTCTGTTGGTGCTTGGCCGTGCCGCTCTTGCCATTCTGCCCGGAATTGCTTGATCTCGGGGCCTTCCTCAATCCAGCGAAGAATCGTGTGCTGGTCTTCTGGTGAAAGGGCTGAGAAACCTTTTCTCAGCAAGAGGATATATTCATGTCGCACCCCCACGTCTTCAAAGAGTTCGCGGTCGGTCAAGTGGGCAGCGACCAGCCCTTTGGCCTGCTCATGGAACACCCTGAGGAGGTGTAGCGCAATTCGGCGGAAGACGTTCCAGGGTTTGGCTTCAAGGAAAGCCACCATTTCTTCCAAAGGTGCCTTGTCCTGCCTTACCGCCATCTCGGCGGCGTCACGGAGCCCTGAAACCAGTGCTTTGCGGGCATCCTCTCCCATATTTTGGGGGTGATCTTCAATGGCAGGACGCCAAGTAGTTGAAAAATCCGTGCCCTCTTGGACTTCTTCTCGCCGTAGCGAGAGCCGTATGGCTTTATCGAGAAGGTTACAAAGCAATTCCAATGCAGGGAAAGGGGCTATTCGGACGAGTTCTGGATAGTGCTCCTCTAAAATCTGTTCATAATCCCACATCTTGAAGCGTGGCCTGGGTTCCGAAAGTAGCGAATGCGCTACATCTGGATCACTTGCGTCAAGGGATACATCCAGCAACTCAGATGCCAAACGCAAGGCTTCCTCGGCTTTCCCGGCCCGTGCCCAATGGGCCAGGAGAGCCCCCAGTTTCTCAGGTAGAAGCAGAAGCAAATAGGGGGTTGCTGCCCATTTCAGCGCCTTCTCCACCAGCGTGACAGAAATCTCGGGGGGCATGGCAAGAGCAGCCTCTATTAAGGCCTGAAGCACAGCAGGGTTTTCTGTATCCTCCATCTGTTGAATAATTTCGGCCACAACATCGGGCTTGTATTTTGCCATCCGTGCCAGGTAACGCGCTTCAGGCCAGGGAGGAAAGCGGATAGTGCCTTTCTCCTCATTTCGTACTGGCTGCGGAGGATGTTTAAAGAAGCCCTCATTCCAAAGCGGCTTCAGCCACTCGGGGTTTTCAAGTCGGTCGAAGAAGTAGCGGTAATGCTCGGCGCACACAAGTAATGCTATTGCCCGGTCAACTTGCTCAGGCGTTGGCTTCTTCCAGGAGCGCATCTAGTTCCTCCACTGTTTTGAAGAATCCTCTAACTATCCCTGATAATGCATACTCAAAAATCTCGAAGCGTTCTTTAAGTTCATCAGCTCCCATGTGTGCGTCGGTCGCACCTCTCTCATGAGCCCGTTTTACAAACCATTCGGTACTTTCAAGCCAAAATATAATTCTTGGCCTAAGAGTCTCCTCTGATAGGCTATTGTTAGGATCGATTGCCTGAAACAAACGTCGTGCTGTTTCGTACCTCTTTTCGCGAACTCTTTCATAGTCACTTACCAGTTTGGCAATCTTTTTATAGACCTTCCGCGGAATCGGTATCTTATTACGGTCAGGCAAGGTTTCTGATAAGGTTACTTCCGTTGGTGGTAAAGAACCATCCAAAGGGAGGCCATGTCGCCCCCAAACGTCCAGAATCTCATTAAGCCGGTTTTTGTATTGGAACTGACCTTCTGCCTTAGGCCCTGCTATCACATCGGGCAGTCGGTTTCGTATCTCACGAACAGCGTGTGAAACGAACCGAACTCTGCCGGGAAAGTTCTCACGGAACACCATCGCCAGCGCCCCCTCATAGAGTTCTCCAAGAGATGGCGCCTCTTTCCTGAACCACGCTCGTAATTCTCTGCGCAATGGGGTCCAATAAACTGATTGTTTGCTGTATTCAGGTTCTTCAAATGGAGACCTGCTCACGGCTATTGACCTCCTCAAACCGCTGCACAACCCCCTGCGGTAGGCGCACCTTGGCCGTCATCAGGTGATGGAGCAGGGAACGGAAGAGGTCGTCCAGCGCCTGCTGCCGTGCTTCTTCGGCCTCGATTTTGCGATCCACCGTTTGCAGGATGCGGGCGATGGCGCGTTGCTCCGGGAGTGGGGGGAGGGGGATAAAGGCTTGGCTTAAGGCTTTCCAAGAGGTTCGAGGATGGTTGACTCCTGCGGTGGTAGCAATTGCGTGGTTTAGAACAAAGGGAGTGTGCATCAAGTAGGCTAAGAAAAGAGGCTCGGCCTTTACTGGCTGAAGCACAAGAATATCTGTGGAGCACACACCAGGCCATTCTGCTATAGCGGCTTTGTCCAAATAGGGACGTAGTTTGCCGTACAACACATCTCCTTCCTCAAATACCGATTTTGCGCTGCGAGTGGAGCCGGCACGGCCAAATTGCTTGATGCGTATCTCGCCAGGAGTTAGGTGTTCAAGGCCAATGTACCGTGCATTAGGAGCATCTGATGGATGGATGGTACCCTTGCGTAGTGTTACCACGTCCCCCAACCTCACCACGCGCCAATGAGCGGGGATGGGGCCAATAGGGGTATCCTGCAGCGCCACCTGGTCAGCCATGTCCACAGGCACGGGGCCGTAGGTGAAGAGGTGGCGCATGAGGGCGCGTTTGAAGTCGCGCAGGGCGACGATGACGCGTGCAGTGGCCTCGCTGGCTTCTTGCACCGTCCGCAGCACATGGGCAATGGCGCGCTGTTCGGGCAGGGGCGGGTGTAGGATAAGGAACTCTTGAAGTGTCTTCTTGTTGATGCTTTGGAAGATCGTGCCCGAAGCCTCGCTCCTTAATCTCGGACGTTCGTAAAGCAATACGAAGAACAGATACCAAGCATCCGTGTGCTGCTTTGGCCTAACCTCTGCTAAACCACGGCCTATAGCATATCTTCGATCCGAAATATTTACGTTGCCCACTGGGGCTCGAACTGAAATCAATATGGACCAAGAGGCAGATATACGTTTGGGCTGTGTCGTCCATTTGGTATTTCTCGGAAAGATCTCTCCGAACTCAGCCTTACCTTGCAAGAAGGCTACACCTTTACCGTTCTCATTGTAGCTAGATGAAGGCGGTGATTGTCCCATATAAATGTTAGCCACATCAGATAGGTGCTTTACACTCCAATTTGATGGTAAATCAACAAGAACTTCGATCATTGGTATGTACCTCATGATCTTATCTTTAAGATCGGGTAAACGGCGCCTTGCCACATCCCATACTATTTCAAGATCAACATTATCAAGGTTGTGTACAAGTACATCTCTCATTCCAGAGATATCTTTCCAGGGGATATCGGGAATGCGTTGACGAAGAGGTATGGGTAGCCTCTTTGCTGCTTCTCCGATTATTTCGATGGTTTTTATGACAGCATATCGTTTTTCATCATTTCTGATGAAATCATTATATTCAACACCTTCAACGAAATAGCGACCTCGCCGACATTCTCGTGCAATAATGGAAAACGTTTTTCTTACTAATTGGACGGCTTCCGTTTCCATCGCTAATTGTGCCTTTGTTCTCATAGCCGGGACGAGTTTTTTGGCAAAGTGGCTCTTTGCCTTTGCTTATACTTCTAACCGCGCCACTTTCGACTCCCCGGGTAGGTGGCCGAAATCGGTCAAGCAATAGCCAGTAGGGAAGCTGATTGTATTCGGGATGGGGTACAATGGGTCCTCGTCGGCCTTGTGAAGTGTCAGGATGGTTGTTGTTTTTGTGGATCCGTAGCGTCCTTATCAATCAATCCCAAGACGCGTAGGACGCCTTGCAGGGCGCGGTCGGCCTCGGAGCGGGTCTCCTCGGCCTCGCGCAGCCGCACCACGGCCTCCTCCAGGGGCAACACCTCCTCCTCGTCGTTCTGGGCCACGTAGCGGTTGGGGCTCAGGTTGTAGTCATTGGCCGCGGCCTCCTCGGTGGTGATAATGCGGCTCAGGCCCTCTTCTTCGGCCCAGTCGTGATACACGCGGGCGATGCGATCCACATGCTCGTCGGTCAGTTCGTTTTTGGGGCGGCCTTTGACGAAGAGGCGGGAGGCGTTGATGAGCAGGATCTCGCTTGGATGGCGCTTCTGCTTGTTGATGACCATGATGATGCCGGGCGCGGTGGTGTTGTAGAAGAGGTTTTCAGGCAGCAGGATGACGGCTTCGATGAGGTCGCCCGGCACGGTGACATCGCCCTCGATGAAGCGCTTGCGGATGTCGCGCTCGCGGTTGCTGCCGCGCGTGCCGCTGCCCCGGCTTACCGCGCCCGTGTCCAACACCACGGCCATGCGACCTGTGTCGTTCAACGAGGCCACCATGTGCTGCACCCAGCCCCAGTCCGCGCTGGATGCGGGCGGCACGCCGTAGGGAAAGCGATTGTACGGGTCGTGCTCGTACACCTCGGTGGGGATATCCTGGTTCCACATGGGATTGGCGACTATCAGATCAAAACGGCGCAGGTGACTTCCCGCAGTGTCCAGGAACGCGGGCTTGCGCATCGTATCGCCCAGGCGGATGTCCGCATCTTCAATATCGTGGACGACCACGTTCATCCAGGCCATGGCGTAGGCTGAAGCGTTGATGTCCTGGCCGAAGACGCGGATTTCCGCGATATGGCCGGAGGGCTTTAGACGACCATTCTCCTCCTCGCCGTACTTTTCCAGGAAGCGAAGAAAGGTCTTGACCAGGAGGCCGCCGGAGCCGCAGGTGGGGTCATACACGCTCATGCCGGGTTCGGGGTCGAGGATGCGAGCCATGAGCACGCTGACCATGCGCGGGGTGTAGAACTCGCCCGCGGACTGGCCCGCGCCCTCCGCAAACTTGCGCAGCAGGTACTCGTAGGCACGGCCCAGGATGTCGGGCTCCACATCGTCCAGGCCCAGACGATGCTGGGAAAGAACCTGAATCAGGCGGTGCAGGTGGGGATCATCCACAATGCGCTGGCCCGCGGTGGTGGCGTTGAAGTCGGTAATGTCAATGACGCCGCTCAGGCGCGGGTTTTCGCGAGCCACGGCCCGCACGGCGTCGGTCAGGCGCTGGCCCAGGCCCTGGGCGGGCAGGTCGCGCAAGGTGGCCCAGCGGGCCGTCGAAGGGATATAGAAACGCACTAGGGCGTGATCTTCGTCCACCATCTCCCGCGCCTGCTCCGGCGGCATGCCAAACTCAGCAGCCACGCGCTGCACTTCGTCGTCGAACACATCAGACAGGCGTTTGAGGAAGATGAGGGGGAGGATGTAGTCCTTGAACTTGGGCGCATCTACCGGCCCGCGGATGGCGCAAGCGGCCTCCCAGAGCCAGGATTCCAGGGTGGAAATATCCAGGGTGGTCATGGGTCTCTGCACTCCGTGGCGATGTCCATTGCCAAGAGGGGATCGTGAAGAAAAAAGAATTTGTCCCCTTATTAATCTCATAAGGCTCTAATCAGGCGTAGTAACACAAGCAGTATAGCATAAACGCGCTGAATTGTGCGACACGATTTTGAGAGTTGCATCTTGGCCGTGTATTCTTCCCTTATGTCTATCTTCCCCGCATGTTCTGGAGCACCATCTTTCTGTACCTCAACAAGGTCTGCTATTCTTGGCCTCATTGCATCTTTAAGCAAGAGGAGGCCGTTATGAACTTGGAGACTTTGTTGGACGATTTCTTTGCCACCCACTCTTGGAGCGCAGCCACGGAAGCCAGTTATCGCCGCGTCCTGATGCTGTTTCTGGAAGACGTCGCCGACACGTCCACCCTCACGGCCATTGAGTTCAAGCGGTGGCTGGAAGGGCACGAAAGTTGGGGCGAGAATATGCGTTGGATGGCTTACGTCGCTGTATGAAACTATCTGCGCTGGCGACACGGTGATTTGCACCCTGCCCTGCGATACCGTTTCCAGCGCAGGGAACGGGGCAAACCCCAGCGTACCCTCACGCCAGAGCAAATTACTCGTTTGCTGGCAATCCTTCCTGACACCCCCATTGGAAAGCGCAACCGTACGCTAATTCTGCTTATGCTGGATACAGGCTTGCGGGCGGCCGAGGTGTGCCGTTTGGAGATGCGCTTTTTAGACCTGGGCACCCGCCACCTTTCAGTGCTCGCGAAAGGAGAGAAGTGGCGCACCTGCATTTTCGGGGAGCCAACCGCAGAGGCGTTACGCGCCTGACTTGAAGTGCGAGAGGCGAGCGAGGAAACGCAAACGGTCTTTGTATCCATTAGTATCTCCCTTCGGAAACCGCAGTCAGGAGGCGATAGCCTTTAATTACGGCCTGGTAGCGCTTCGACGGCTCGCTGGACCAAGACGCGCTGGGGCTGGATGCGTGGCTCGTGGAGGAAGATAAAACAAAGGGGGCCTGTGGGGCGGTAGGGTGAGAAAATCGTTAGGGGGGATTCGGGTGTGGTACAATTCCCATATTGGGAAAAAGCCCATTGACTTTTTCCCAATATGGGATATACTTACTCATGGAGCGCGTCAAGGAATTGCAATGCACGTTATCTCAAAAAAGAAGCTTATCGAGTGCTGGACTCAGCATCCTGATGCCGAACAACCCCTAAAAGCGTGGCACGCAGAGGCAAAGAAGGCTCAGTGGAAGACACCGGCGGATGTCAAAGAGAAATTCGGCAGTGCAAGCATTCTTGCCAATAACCGCGTGGTATTCAACATTGGGGGCAACAAATACCGCCTGGTGGTGGAAATCCACTACAAAGGAAAGGTGGTCTTTGTCCGTTGGGTAGGCACTCATGCCGAATATGACCGGATAAACGCAGAGGAAATCTGATGAAACCCCAGGTAATCAAAACCCCAGAGGAATACGAACAAGCTCTGGCGCATATCGAGACCTTGATGGATGCAACTCCCGGCTCTGCCGAGGAAAAGGAACTGGAACTCTTTGTGCTGTTGGTGGAAGCCTACGAAGAGGAACACTTTCCCGTCGGTTTGCCGGATCCTATCGAGGCCATCAAATTCCGCATGGAACAAGAGGGACTGACGCGCAAGGACTTGGTGCCTTACATTGGCAGCATGAGCAAGGTGTCCGAAGTCCTCAACCGCAAGCGCCCTCTCAGCCTGAGGATGATCCGCAGGTTGCACGCGGGGCTGGGCATTCCGGCCGAAGTGCTGCTTCAGGAACCGGGGAAAGAGAGCATTGCCCCTCCCCGGTACACCGTGAGTGAATTCCCTTTCAGTAAAATGTTCAAGCGCGGCTATTTTCAGTTTTCGGGGCCGCTGACCATGGCGAAGGAATATGGCGAAGAACTCTTGGCTGAATTGTTCTCGGTATTTGGAGAGCAAGCGCCCCAGGCGCTCTACCGCCGGGCGGACAAGGAAGTCGACGAAAAAGCCCTCCTGGCCTGGTTGGCTCGGGCAATGCAGCTGGCGCGGCAGGAAAACTTGCCGCCTTATAACCCCGAAGACCTCACGGAAACCTTTTTCCAGTATCTGGTGGGGTTAAGCATTTTCGACAATGGACCGGTGTTGGCCAAAGAGTTCCTGAACAAGAATGGCATTCACCTGATCGTGCTCCGACACCTTCCCAAAACTTATCTGGACGGCGCCGCTTTCATCGCTCCCACCGGCCGGCCGGCTGTAGGGCTGACGCTGCGGTATGACCGTCTGGATAACTTCTGGTTCACCTTGCTGCACGAGTTGGCGCACGTTCGTCTTCACCTCCACGATGGGAACGTGGCCTTTTTCGACGACACCGAAAAGCAGCCGGAAGGGGACGACCCCAAAGAGCAAGAAGCCAACCAGTTTGCGCGCAACGCGCTCATCCCGCCGGCGGCCTGGGAAGAATGGAAAGACCGGTTGCTCACCAATTACGCCGACGACCTCCTGAAGACTTTTGCCCACCGGCTGCGCATCCATCCGGCCATCGTCGCCGGCCGTGTCCGCTGGGAAACCGGAGATTACACCCACCATTCGTCTTTGCTGGGGACAGGGATGGTACGGAAGCAACTTTTGAAAGAGGAGTGCCGCCTTGTACCGTCTGAGGTGTAGGCAAGAAGCAGAAAAACTACCGGGCAGGGGAGGGGCGTGGTGCTCACGCAGTTTACCCGGGCAGGCAGCCTTGGGGAGCTGCCGTACTGCCTCAGTTGCGCTTGACATATTCTAAGATGTGTGGTAAGATGACTCCCGCCTGCAGAGAGCAGGCCCAGGCACACATCTTTCCGTGGGGAACGTTGGTGATCAAAAAATATTTTGTAAAACTGATTTACTAATTCTCTAAAAACAAAGTTGTCCCTATCCCCGCGTCAATATGTTATTTAACCGCCCTTGAGGCGGTTGTTTTATTTTCCCCTTTCTTTTCTCTAAATCCAAAAAAGCATTTCCCCGCCGGGCGTCGGCGGGCTTTTTTCGTTAACGCTCCGTGATTTATTTTTCCCTTTATTCGCTTTTTCCTAAAAAAGGAGGTGTCGTTGAAAACAAATGAAAACCTCGAAGCACGGCTATTCTGGACTCTGTCATTATCCCGACCCGATGGGCTGGACATTATCGTTTCGTTGGCGCTGCTTTTCCTTCGTCCCACTGCCCCCACCATGGCGGCTGCGGGGGGGTTGGGGGTTGTCGTCTTTACCGGTGCTCTAAAGAACAAAGATCCTCCCTATCCCCATGTCAATAGAAAAACCGCCAAATTCAATTATCCTAGGCAGTTGTTCTATTTCCTCCCTTCTTTTCTCTAAAACCAAAAGATGCGTTTCCCCACCGGTTAACCGGTGGGCGTTTTTCGTTACAGTGATTTATTTAATTTCCGATTTCTCTAAAAAAGGAGGTATCTTTGAAAATAAATAAAAACTTCAAAGCACGTCCGTTTTCGGTTAAGTTATTATCCTGGCTCGATGGGCTGGACTTTATCGTTTCGTTGGCGCTGCTCTTTTTTCATCCCTCTCCCGCCACGATGCAGACTGTGGAGATACTTCACATCGTCATCTTCCTGATGAAGGTGCTGCTGAAGCAGCGGTAACCGCTGGAAAGCGCCGTTTTGCTTTGGCCAGAGCCGCCCACCCCATTTTCCCCGGCGGTGGGCGGCTGCCGGTCCGGTGTTCTTATCAACTGAAAGCGCACCTGCTTGGGGGATTGAGGGGGGCGCGCGGCGTAAACGCGCCTGCCCTAACATATAAATTTCTTCCCGCGGTGCAAACCAAACCGATAAATCTGTTCCAGGTGTCACCGAATCCATATTCCGCGAAGAAACAAAAACGCAGCCCTTCTGAAATATTTAAATCTAACAGTAGAAACCTGAGCTTTGAGGCATCCCAGGCTTCAATAGTCAGTTTACGGCCCTCAGCGGCAGATCCCCTTTCACGTTTTTCTCGCGCCATTCCTCAAACATTTCTTGACCACTTCGACTCCGCCGCCCTGTGGGGCCGGTAAGATTGAACGGGAAACAGACAATGTAATGAGTTAGAGTAGTAGGATGAATTTTTAGGGCTGTAGTCAGTGAAGCATCAAGTTGGCGAATTAGGGAGGCCACATCGAATACGTATTTGGCTTGCCACCCAACCCAGGCACCATTAAGCCGGTCAGTAAAACACTCAACTCCACCATCGCCACCCGCTCCATGAAGACGTATATAGTTCGCCTCGTTTGGAAGAGTACGACGTGCTAATTGGCAGCAAAGCTCTTCAAAAGCTTCATGTGTGGTGGCTTCAGGATAAGTAGCCGCTCTTGCACTTTTTGTTTTTCAAATCTAAGACCGCCTCATCACTCTTACTCCATAGGCCTATTATAGCCGAATTGTGCGACACATTTCTGGAGGAAGAATTTTGCTTGTGATATCTTCGCGTCATGCTATTTGCAACTTTTAGCCCATTGTCGTGCGTGCTCCAATAATGTCTGCTATTCTTGACCTTATTGCATTTTTGGGCAAGAGGAGGCCAAGGTAAAGACAGAAACTCTGTTGGACGATTTCTTCGCTACCCACTCTTGGAGCGCGGCTACGGAACAGTTACTGCCGCGTCCTAACGCTGTTTCTGGAAACCGCCACCTCCCCTTCTGCAAACAGCACGGCTACTTGCCGTGCTGTTTGTCTTGTCCAATTAGCGCCAACGGGCTTTTACCTTGTCCCTGCACGGTTTTCCATACCTGTTCGGCGAGCAATGCCTGGGAGTACCGTTCCACCATTTTCAGATCTTCCCACCGCCCCATGATTTGTAAAACACGGGTCGGAACACCTGCTTGCAATGCCATAACCGCGAAGGTGCGCCGAAAAGCGTGGGGGTGTACGTCTTCTACTTGCGCCTGCTTCCCCAGCTTTTGCAAGATAACCCTCAAACCGCGCCGCGTTAGCGCCTTGCCGGGAGTATATCCGCCCACGGCTACGAAAAGATGGTCTTCTTCTGGTTTGGCTATTTTTGAGCGATGAGCCAGCCATCTTTGCAGGTGCTCGGCACATTCAACGCTACACCACACAGACGCCTTTTTGCGGCCTTTTCCCAAGACCATAATTTTGCGTGTGCTTTCTTGCCAATCTTCCAGCCGCAACCTGATAAGTTCACTTGCCCGAAGGCCAGTATCTAACAGTACGGCCATGATAGCAATATCCCTCGCTCCTTTGGGAGTGGACGGGTCGCATACGGCAAACAGCCGTCTGACTTCCGCTGTAGTCAAAGTGCGCTGGGGCGAGATACCCACGTGAGGTACAGGGATTTCCTTGGCAAAATTTTTGTCGATCTCCCCGCGGGCGTACAACCACCGCACCCACGCCCTCAAAGCCTGACCGCTTTGCTTAATCGTGCTTGGCTGGTAGTGTTCCCATAAATTGCTCATCCATGCCAAAGCGTTTTCCCGCGTGACGTCGGCCAGGGTGTGCGCCTGCCGTTCGTTTTCCAGCCAGCGGGCGAAGCGATACAAGTGCCAACCATAGCCACGAATGGTGTCGCGCGACCGGCCAGCGGCACGAAGTTCTTGCAGGAAAGCGTCAATGGAC
This sequence comes from Chloroflexota bacterium, assembly GCA_011322445.1. Lineage (NCBI taxonomy): Bacteria > Bacillati > Chloroflexota > Chloroflexota bacterium. The sequence goes on from DRMV01000008.1 coordinate 16,397, forward strand.
TGTTGAAATACTTTGGGGGCTTCACCGGGGATATGCAACATCGTTTTACCTCCTGCTCTTGGAATTTCCCCCAGTGTAACAGGATAGGAGGCATCTTACGCTAGGTTGCAGGTTCGAGTCCTGCCCGAGGAGCCTCAAATAAAAAAGCGGGCTTCGCCCCGCACTGCCAGCAGAGCGCCCACGGCCAAAATCGTGGGCGTTGATGTTTTTAACGCCGTCACTTCTCCTCCCCCCCGCCAGCCTCCCAACGCCAAAGCATCCTTCTTTGCCTGTTCGTGACATTCATGCTCAGGCCGCCGTTCCCCACGGTCGACCTTCAGCTTTTCATAAGCATTTCCTGGGGCTTTTTTCAGCCCCCTGGGCTACACTAAAAACAGCAAGGGAACAGCAATCCTACCGAGAACACTTCGGGGTTCTCCCCGGAAAGGAGAAAAAGCCATGTTGACCGGATGGTTTGACCTGCACAACAACGGCACCCCTGCCCCGCCTCCAGGAAATCCGCCTCCTCCACCGCCCCCTGGTGGTGGAACGCCTCCTCCACCGCCCCCTGGTGGTGGCACACCTCCACCTCCGCCGCCCGGGAACACGCCGCCTCCGCCGCCGCCTGCTGGTGGCGGAACGCCCCCTCCGCCGCCACCTGGTGGTGGCACACCTCCACCTCCGCCGCCCGGGAACACGCCGCCTCCGCCGCCGCCTGCTGGTGGGCCGCCTGCCCCCCCGCCGCCTGGTGGTGGCGCACCTCCGCCCCCGCCGCCCGGAAACACACCGCCGCCTCCCCCGCCACCTGCTGGCGGACCGCCTGCCCCCCCACCGCCGCCCGGCCCGCCGCGCGACCCACAGGCAGAAGCCTTCCGCGCCGGCTTTGAGCTGGATAGCGCCTACCGGGACCTCCGCCGTGGCGCGCTGATGGTGCAACAAATGGAAACACAAAACCCCCACGCCCCGGAAATCACCGACGCCCGCCAAGTGTTTGAAATTGCCTCGCGACTCTACCAAACGGCCTTCCAGGCCCGCCAAGCCGGCCAAAACCTGAAAGCCGCCGAGTATTCAGTCGCTGTCAAAGATCTGATGCGAGCCATCGACAAATTCTACAATGTGATGTTCGCATCGTGGTAAAGCCCAGGGCGGGGAGAAATCCCCGCCCTTTCTAATGACGAGGAAAACCATGTTGGGAAGCACTGCCATGTCTCTTATCCGTAAAAACGGTTCGCTGCATACCTTCCACTGCCAAACCATCAAAATGCTCAAACGGCATGCCGAACTGGTTGCTCTAATCATCTTGCTCATACCTCTACTGGCCTATCAACGCGCTTACCTGCAGCACCCCAGCGCCTTACTGGCACTGGTCGATTGGGAAACCATCGCCACGCTGGCAGGCATCATCCTTGCCACCACCGCCGTCCGGCAAAGCCGCCTTTTTGGCAGGCTGGCAGCAGGCATTCTCTCCCACATCCGCTCTGAGCGCGCGTTGGCCCTCGTTCTGACCAGCCTGACGGCAGGCATGGCAACCTTCCTGACAAACGATATCGCCTTGCTCATCATCGTACCGCTCACACTCAGCCTGCAAGACTTTCTGGAAGAAGACATCACCAAAATCGTGATCTTCGAGGCCTTAGCAGCCAATGTGGGCTCCGCGCTCACCCCTATCGGCAACCCGCAAAACCTTTTCTTATGGCACCAGTGGGGGCTGCACTTCACGCAGTTTGTCGGTGAAATGGCTGCACCAGTAGGGCTCATGATGGCGCTCTTGATCGCGCTGATGTGGTTTTCCTTCCGTAAACGCAGCCTTACCCTCAAAGTGCGAGAAAACTGCCACTTCCAACCGCGCCTGGCTGCGCTTTCGCTGACCGCGCTCGGCGTGTATATCGTGCTGGCGGAATTCCGGCTCAGCATCTACGCTTTCCTGCCTTTGCTGGCTTTCTTCCTCATTGCCGACCGCGAGGCTGTCCGCCAGGCCGATTGGGCACTCGTGGGGCTGTTCATTTTGATGTTCGTCGATTTCCACCTCCTGGCCGCCGTGCCGCTGGTCGCACGGACACTGAGCGCACTCCAGGGCGATGGTGCAGGCACGGTGTTTCTCGGCTCGATTCTGACTTCCCAGGTCATCAGCAACGTACCTGCTGCCATCCTGGTTTCCCAGTTCTCGCACGCATGGCGGGCCATCGCTTACGGCGTCAACCTCGGCGGGAACGGGCTGTTCATCGGCTCGCTCGCCAACCTGATTGCGCTCAAAATGGTCAACAACCGGCGAATATGGCGCGACTTCCACCTCTACTCCCTGCCTTACCTGGCCGTCACCGCCACGCTGGTATACTTCATATTGTTATGAGAAAATCATAAGAGAACCCGCCAACCACCGCAGGCCACAGTCAGAAGGAGCACCGGATGAGCGACGAAAAAATTCGCATTTTGGTGATAGAAGACGAACCAACGATTACCGAATTTCTGCGGGTAGGCTTCGGCTACGAAGGTTACGAGGTCGCCATTGCCGAAGACGGCCGCACAGGCCTGCAAATGGCCGAACAAGGGGATTACGGCGTTATCATTCTCGACATCATGCTCCCCGATATGGATGGTTTCACCGTGTGCCGCAAACTGCGCGCGCGCGGCAACAACACGCCCATCATCATGCTCACGGCGCTTACCGAACTTTCTGACCGTGTCACCGGCCTCGATAGCGGGGCCGACGACTACGTCACCAAACCGTTCATGTTCGAGGAATTGCTGGCACGTGTGCGGGTGCAGTTGCGTCACCGGGGGAAACTTCCCACCCAAACCGAACTACGGGCAGGCGACCTGGTACTCAACCCCGACACGCACGAAGTCTTCAAAGGGAAAAAACCGCTTCACCTCACCCCCACCGAGTTCAAAATGCTGCATTTGCTGATGAGCCACCCCCGGCGGGTGTTTTCCAAGGAAACTCTGCTCAACCGCGTTTGGGGTTATGATTACGTGGGTGACACCAACATCGTCGAAGTCCACATCAGCCACCTGCGCGACAAAATCGGCGACAAGCCGCCCCGCCTCATCCAAACGGTGTATGGTGTCGGCTACGCCTTCCACCCCGAGGAAGCCAGTGATGCGCCTGTTGAATAAGACGCCGCTCAAACTCAGGCTAACCCTGCTTTATGTCGGCCTTTTTTCTGCCCTTTTTGCCGCCTTGTGGCTGGGGTTATATACCGAAACCCAACACACGCTACTGGCCGAAACCACGGCCAACCTGCGCGCACAAACCCGCGCCGCCCTGCAAAACTGGGAAACCTCGCCGCCGCGCCCTCTCGCTGCGCTTACCCAATCCCTTGCCGAGCGCGGTCTGGCCGCTGCAGTGGTAGACGCTTCCGGGGCAGTCCTGGCGAGCGCCGGCACACCTTCTAATTTCGCGCAAGCCGTAACAACCGCCTGCGCAGCCCCACCGCTCACTTCTCCCTGCACGCTTACTGTGGGGAACGAACGCTACATCGTCGTGGCACAACCGTTGAAAACTGCCGGAATGGCGGTGCTGCTCACAGGGCGCTCGCTTCAATCCCTCGACCGCGTGCTGGCACGGCAGCGCCTCGGCCTGGTTGTGGGGTTGGCAATCCTGATCACGTTAGGAACGGCGTTGGGGCTGTGGCTTGCTGGGTCTATGCTCAAACCGCTGGACGAAATGACTACAACCTGCAACCGCATCGCCGCCGGCGATTTGAGCCATCGCGTCAATCTTCCCCATCGAAGCGATGAAATTGGGCGGCTGGCCGAAGCCATCGACCGCATGGCAGCACGCGTGGAAGCCACTTTGGCTTCCCAACAGCGCTTCATCGCCAGTGCAGCGCACGAACTCCGCACGCCCCTGGCAGCCCTCCAGGGGTCGTTAGATGTGCTTCTGCGCGGCGCGTTAGACGAACCACCCACCGCGCGGCGCCTCACGCAAAGCATGTATCGCGAAGTCACGCGCCTGTTCCGGCTCTGCGACCAATTGCTCGGGCTTTCGCGCGCCCATGCCGCCGAGGCCATTCACACCCAACCGGTCGAGATCCACACCTTCCTGCGCGAATTTGCCACACAAGCAAGTTTCCTGGCACAAGAGCGGGAACTCACGCTGCAAGAAGGCGAACCGCTTACCATCGAAGCCGACCCCGACGCCCTCAAGCGCATGCTCTTTAATTTAGTGGATAACGCCGTGCAGCACACCTTCGAAGGGGGCAAAATCACCATCGGGTGGGAACAAGCGGGCAATGGCGTAAAAATCTTCGTCGCCGACAACGGGGAAGGTATCGCCCCTCAAGATTTGCCGCACATTTTCGAGCCTTTTTACCGGGGTGACCGTTCACGCTCGCGACGGCGTGGCGGCACAGGCTTAGGGCTTGCCATGGTCAAAGCGCTCGTCGAAGCCCACGGCGGCAAAATTACAGCCGCCAGCACCCCCGGCCAGGGAGCAAGGTTCACCATCTGGCTCCCCAAAGGTTAATGCAGCCCCAACATACAACCCAACGACCGCTGCGCTTTCCCCCACACAACCGAGCCAGCCAACCCAAAGCCGCGGCAAGAGGCCCTAAAACAAAAAGCCGCCCTCATCAGGCGGCAAAGAAACACCCCACCGTGCCGTGTGCTGCCCAGTTTTGCTCCTGCATACGCAGGTGGGGGCCGCCCCGGACGGTTCCGCCTTGGCCGAAGCCTATCGCGTCGCCGCCCACGAGATTGGCCCCTTAAAGAAAGGTGTTGGGGCAAAACCGGTCACTGCGGCATCACGTACACGGCAGGGCTGTTCTTCTTATACCACGATTTTTAGCCGTTGGGTAGGGGGATTTCCGCCCCCTTCTCATTTTTCTCCTGTCAGCAACCGCTACCGGCCTTCCCAAAACCCTTCAGCGAAGAAATGCTCCAGCGAAAGGTGATAGTGCCGTTGCAACAAGGCCTCATCCAGGTCGTGCAACGCCAGCCATTGCTGTAATGCCCGCACTTTTTCGGCATGCGTGAGCGACCGTCCGGGCGTCACCCCATCATCTCCACGCCCATAACCACAAATCGGACACCGTTCCACCGGCAAGGGATAAGTGTGCGGCGAAGGCGAGAGCACTTCCATCAACCGGAAGCCACAATGCGGGCAAACCTCATAAGTCTTCGGCGCTTCTTTCACCCGCAGACGGTTGCGAGCCGGAGCGATTTGCAAGAGCATCTCGAACCTCATTCCAGGAGATAATACCTCAAAAGTACATGTAAATTATAAGCGTCTTGGACCTGGCGCCACATAACGCTTTCATTACAGTTTTTAGCCTCCCGGCAACGTTTCTGTCACGTTAATAGGGGAACTTTTTGATACAATAGTATTATGGACAACTATCGGAGGGTCACATGGCATTAATCTTGTATGTAGAAGACGACTTCGCCAATCGCATTCTGATTCAGCGAATTTTGACTGCCGAAGGGCACCGCGTGGTCGAAGCCGGCAACGCTGAAGAAGCGTTGGCAGCCCTGGAAAACCAACGCCCCGACTTGATCCTCATGGATATCAACATGCCCGAAGTCGATGGCTTCACCCTGACCAAACGCATCAAAAGCAACCCCGCGTGGAAAGATATTCCGGTTGTTGCCCTCACAGCCAACGTGATGAAAGGCGACCGGGAACGGGTGCTTCAGGCGGGCTGTGATGGGTACATCCAAAAGCCCATCGACGTCGACGCCCTGCCGCGCCAGATTGCCAGTTTTCTCCCCACCCAACCCTCATAAGGGGGGAAAGCATGACCACCAACCAAGACACTACCCCCATCTCTGAAATTCAAAACCGCCGCTTGCCGGAAAACCCGGAAGAGGCCATTGTGCTCGTGGTCGAAGACAACGTTGCCAACTTCGTACTCATTGCCCGCATGTTGGGGTATATGGGCATCCATTGCGAATGGAAAACCAGCGGCTACGAAGTGGTGGAATACGCCGACACCTTGCCGCGCGTAGACTTGATTTTGATGGACATCCGCCTGCCTTACGAAGATGGCTACAGCGCGCTGCGCAAAATTCGCTCTTCCCCCACACTGAAAGATACCCTCGTCGTTGCTGTCACAGCAGAAGCCAGCCGGGAACAGATCAACAAAGCCAAAGCCGCCGGCTTCGACGGCTTCATTGGCAAACCCCTCGACCCAGACCGCTTCCCCGACCAGATTCGCCGCATTTTGAACGGCGAGCCCGTGTGGGAACTTTGATGCGGAGACCCCAATGAGCAAACACCCTCCCGTTTCTCCTCAAGCCACTACCCCAGCGTTTCGGGGGCGCCTGGCACGGCGAATGGTTTTCATGCTCGTCCCCCTGATGCTGCTCATTATGGCGGCCTTGGGATGGTACAGCGCCAGAGAGTCTCAAAATGCGCTCCGAGAGCAAACAGCCGACCAATTACGCCAGGCAGAAGACAACATGAAGGGGGACATCAACGAATGGCTCCTCGCCAAAAGCGCACGCTTAGACATGATTGCCCACCGGAAAACCTTCGCCCGAGATGCCCACTTGCTGCTGACTACCTTCCACGAAGACCCCCGCTTCCCCACCCTTCAAAAAGAAGTCATCCAACAACTCTCCGACGCCAACCGCTACCAAACCTACCCCCTTTTCAACGACTTTATTATTCTCTCTTCTGACGGCACCATTTTAGCCAGCAGCAAGCCCGAGTGGCAGGGGCTGCAAATTCGAGGCAGCGCCCTCGCCAAACTCATTCACCAAATCGGCACGCGAGCACCCACCCGCGGCCTGGAATGGTTCACAAAATTCGTTCCCACCAACAAAGGCTTCATCCCCGGCCCCTTTGGAAGCGTTCATTTCCTCACTTACGGTTATTCCCCTCTTCCTACAGAAACACCACGCACCTTCCTCTTCACCGTGCTGCCTTACGCCGACCGTGTAAGCGGCCAGAAAATGTATATCATCGGGCTCTCAGAAGAAGTTGCCCTGGAAAAACGCCTCAACCAGTTGGCAGCCCGCTACCCCTCCAGCCATGCCTATTTTTTGCTTTACGACGGCACTTTCATCAGCCTCGACCCCGCCACCCACACGCTGAAAGCCCTGAAAGACCTTCCCCCCCTGTTAGAGCAAGGGTTTGCGAACGCGGCCGAAACCGCCGAAGGTGAAATCGAAGGCACCTACATTTCACCCATTACCCACGAAAAAGCCTTCACGCTGGCAAGCTGGGTGCCGGCGCTGAATGCGGCCATGGGGCTGGAAATCCCCACCAACATTTTCTTCCAGCGCACGCAATCCATTCTGCCGGCCGTGACACGGGGCTTCCTCATTGCAGCCCTGGTGCTGGCGCTGATCGTCTGGCTTACCATCTCTTACATTACCCGCCCGCTACTACAAATGGCCGATACAGCGCGGCGGTTTGCAGAAGGCGATTGGCTTCAGCGCGCTCCCGTTAACCGCAACGACGAAGTCGGCATGCTGGCCCACGCCTTCAACCAGATGGCCGACGAACTCAGTGAATTCTATCGTTCACTGGAAGCCCAGGTCGAAGAACGCACCGAACAATTGCGCGCGGCTTCGGAAGTCGCAGCCGTCGCCACTTCGGCCGCCGACCTTTCGGAAATTCTTCGCCGCAGCGTCGAACTGATCGTCGAGCGCTTCCCCCAGTACTATCACGCCTCCGTTTTCCTCATCGACGAAAACGGTTACGCCGTCCTGGAAGAGTCCACGGGCGAAGTCGGAGCCCAGATGAAACAACAAGGACACCGGCTGAAGGTAGGCAGCCCCTCCGTGGTCGGGTGGGCAGCCGCGCACAAACAGCCGCGTGTGGCTTCCGACGTCACCGACGACCCCATCTATTTCAAGAACCCCCTCCTGCCGGAAACCCGCTCCGAAGCCGGCATTCCGCTGCTCATCGGCAACGAAGTGCTGGGCGTGTTAGACGTGCAAAGCAAAAACCCCGAAGCCTTCGACGAGCAAAGCATCGCCACTTTGCAAACGCTTGCCAGCCAAGTGGCCGCCGCCATCTACAACGCCCGGCTGCGTGAACGCGCCGAAATTGGCTTCGGCGAAATCCGGCTGCTGTACCAAATCAGCCGCAAACTGGCGACCTCCCAAACCGTAGACGACATCATGGCCGTGGGCAAAGAGGCGCTCGAAGGCCTGCCCTTCATCAGCGCGATGTACGTTCGCGACCCTCGCGACGGCACCTACCGCCTGGCCTCCGCGCATCATCCTCAGCACGGCGACCTCACCGAAGCGCCTCCCGCCCTCAACCTGGACGAAGAGGCTCTACGCCGCTACCTACCAGCGGGTGGTTCGTTGCTGCTACGCGACCTGCAAAGCGCCGTCGCCATGCCCGAATCCCTGGCGGCGCTGGCAAAATCTTTGGGGTGCGGTTCTGCTGCCTTCCTGCCCCTTTACAACGGCGACATTTTAGAGGCTGTCTTCCTGCTGGGGAGCGAAACGCCCGGCGAGCTTTCCGGCCAACGGATGCAGCCCTACACCACCCTGGCCGAGATCGCTGGGGCAGCCCTGCAGCGCACCGTGGCGCTTGCCACCGCCCAGCGGCGCTTGCAGGAATTCCAAACCCTGGTGCGCCTCTCCCAAAGCGTCGGCGAAGCCACCACATCCGCCGAATTCTACAAAACCCTGCACAGCGAACTGCGCGCTGCCTTCGGCGACATCGGCATCATCGTAGCCCTCTACGACCCGCTGAAGCGGCGCATCGAAATACCCTACGCGTACGAACAAGGGCAAGAGGAACTGCTCCACATCGAGCCGTTCCCGTTGGGCGAAGGGCTACTCTCTCGCGTGCTTTCCACCCGCAAGACCCTCCTCCTCACCGGCGACGTCGCGCAGCGCGCCCGCGAACTGGGAGCAAAAATCGTCGGAAAGCCCGCCCGGTCGTGGTTGGGGGTTCCGCTCATCGCTGGCGACCAACTCATCGGCGCCCTCGCCCTTCAAGACACCGAGCGCGCCTACCGCTTCGGCGAGGACGATGCAGAGTTTGCCGAAGCCATTGCTGCTTCGGTGGCTTTGCTCTTGAACAAAATTCATCTGCTCAACCGGGCAGAAACGGCTCGCCAGCGAGAGCGGGTTTTGCTGGAAATCACCGAAACGGCAGGGCGTTCCCACACCATCCACGAAGTGCTGGAAAACACGCTTCGCAGCCTGCAACGCTCACTGAAAATCCGCCGCGGTGTTGCCAGGGTAAACCTCGGCAGCCTGCAAACCGAAGAAGATTCGTCCACCGGGGAGGGGAACAATGACCACGCCTAACCCCACCAGGGCTACTGCTGGCGTCGGCGACTTTCGCGTCCGCGTCCTCAACATCCTTTTAGGCATGGCCGTCATCGGGAGTATCCCGATCGTGGCCGTCAATGCCAGCACAGCCGCCAAAGCGGGCGCCTATGGCCTGGCCGCCGCCTATGTGGGGGCGTTCCTGTTCCTCCTGTTGCTCTTTTTCCTCAAAGCCTACCCCCACCTCTACACCTGGCGGGTGTGGGGTCTGATGCTCGTCATGTATAGCGTCACCACCGCGGCCTATACCATCAGCGGCGTTGTCGGCGATGGGCGCGTCTGGCTGCTGGGGACGCTGGCTATGGGCACCCTGTTGTTGCCTGAGCCTCACAACTTCGTCAACCTGGCTTTCGGCCTTTCTTATCACTTCGGCATGGGCTTCATCTTCACCCACGGCTGGTTACCCATGCCGCCCAACGAACCCAATCTTCACAGCGACCTCCCCGCGGCGTGGACCCGCACCGGCTTCACTCTGATGGGTGTGACCCTGACCCTGGGGGCAGCACTGGTGCTTTACCGCCGCAGCCTGGAAAACACCCTGGAAGAAAGTGAAACCCTCAACGCCATTCTGGAAAAAGAGCGCCGCCGCCTGGAAGAACAAGGGCAAACCCTGGAACGCCGCCTGGCCCAGATTCGCACCGCCAGTGAAATCGCCCGCGTCATCACCACCATTTTGGACCCCGATGAGCTCATCAAGCGCGTGGTCAACCTGGTGCGCGACCGCTTCGACCTGTACTATGTTGGTATCTTCCTGGTTGACGAGCGCGGTGAATACGCCGTCTTGCGCGCGGGCACTGGCGAAGCAGGCCGCAAAATGCTGGCCGAAGGCCACAAACTGGCTATCGGCGGCGCCTCCATGATTGGGTGGAGCATCAGTAACCGCAAGCCTCGCATCGCCCTTGACGTGGGGGAAGAAGCCGTCCGTTTCGCCAACCCCCACTTGCCCCTCACCCGCACCGAACTGGCTTTGCCCCTGATCAGCCACGGCGAAGTGCTCGGTGCAATGACCGTGCAATCGGAGCGCCCGGCCGCCTTCGACGAAGACGACCTCGCCGTGCTACAAAGCATCGTGGACAATGTGGCGACCGCCCTGCACAACGCCCGGCTTTACCAGGAAACTCAGCGCGGCCTGCAAACCCTGGCAGAAACCCACCGCCGCTTCCTCGCCGAAGCATGGCAAATGTCAGCCGATACCCCCGACCAGGTGGAAATTACCATCGGCGCGCCGGAAGAAGCGCCCACAAACGACACCTCCACCTACCCTCTCGAAGTGCCTATCTCTCTTTATGGGCAAATTCTGGGCACCATCGTCCTGGAAAGCGAAACGCCCTGGTCTGAGGAAGACAAAGACTTTGCCGCCCAGGCCGGCGCGCAACTGGCCCTCGCCATCGAAAACCTCTACCTGGCACGCCACGCCCAACAAAGCGCCCAGGAAAGCCGCCTTTTGAGCGACCTTTCCGAGCGGCTGGGAGCCACCCTCGACCTCGACACCATCCTCCAAACCGCCCTGCGAGAACTGCAACAAATTCTCAACGTCACCGAAGCCGAAATCCAACTGGTCGCGCCCGAAGCGACGGAGTAGACCATGGCATCATCTTCTTCCCCCCTCCCTCGCACCTCGCTCATGCGGCGTGTGCTTATCGTGAGCGCCGTGCTGTTGCTTGCCTTCATCGTGGCCGGGGTTGCGATCACCTACGGCAACTTCCATCTGCGCCAACTCGCAGCCCAATACACCACAATGTTGGAGATCAAAGAAAGTGTTTCTAAAACCCTCATGGACCTGGCTCGTCTGGATAACGGCCTCAGCACTGCCTATCCTACCCACAATATCCGCTTCCTTCAGGAAGAAACCTCGCTGTGGATCACCGACCTGAAACACGACCGGGATACACTCCAACAACTCAACGCCCAACTTCCCCCTGATACCCTCACCCGCAAGAGCCTCACTGCCGCGCTGCCCCGCCTCAACCAGGTCATCATCCTTGCCGAAGGCATCCTGAGCCAGGCTCAAATCAACAACTGGTCCGCAGCCGACTTTCGCCGCCAAATGCTGCGCCGCCAGGAAATCGCACTTCGCTCCACCCTCGAGCGCGTTTACGTCCACGCCGACGAATACAACCAGCAACACGCCCAGGCCCTGGCGAACACCACCCGCTTGTTGATGGGCGTGCCCCTCTTCATCACTTTGTTAGGGCTGCTCTTCCTGCTGGGCGGCATTCTGCTTCTGCGACGGCACATCATCCAGCCCCTCGAAACGCTCACCACGCAAATTCAACACTTTGCCGAAGGCGACTTCAGCGTCCGCGTACCGGTGCACCAAGGGGATGAAATCGGGCAACTGGCACACACCTTCAACCTGATGGCCGACCGCATTCAAGAAGCCTACGCGACGCTGGCCGACAAAGTCGAAGAGCGCACCCGCGCCCTTCAACAGCGCACAGCCCAACTTCAAGCAGCCACTGAAATCGGCCGCGCTGTGGCAGCCATTAACGACCTCGACACCATGCTTCAGGAAGCCGTCCGGCTGATCAGCCAGCGTTACGGCTTCTACCACGTGGCTGCCTTCCTGGCTGAAGAAAACGCTCAGCGGGTGGTCATCCGCGCGGCCTATACCCAAAACGGCAATGCTGCAGAGCGCCTGCTGGCCGAGCACCTGAGCATCCCCCAACACGATTCCAGCGTCATCGGGCAAACCCTGACAACCATCCAGCCTCATACCGCCCAGTTTTCCCCTGACGCCCCCCCTCGCCCTGAACTGGCAGCCACCCGCATCGAAATGGCCCTGCCCCTCAAGAGCGGCAACCGCATTTTGGGCGTGTTAGACGTGCATTCCCAAAACGCCGAACCGCTGACGCCCGAAGAAATTACGGCGCTGCAAATGGTGGCCGACCTGCTGGCCGTTGCCATTGCTAATGCTTACCTGCTGCGTGAAACACAAAGCGCTCTGGAAGCTGCCCAGCGGGCTTACGAGCAACTCAGTCAACAAGGCTGGCAACGCTTCCTCCAAATGCAGCGCGTGTTGGGCTTTCGGCTGGAGCCCAGCGGGCAAATTCGCCCCTTGCCCAAAGAGCAAGTCAAGCACTCCCTCCCCGCGGCCAGCGACGAAACGCCGCCCTCGCCCCCTTCTGACGACGGCGAAGCCCTGCACGAACACCGCTTCCTGGTCGCGGCCCGCGGCCGCACGGTAGCCGTTGCCCAACTGCGCAAGCCCACCCCGTGGAAACCTGCCGAGAAACGCCTGTTAGACCGCCTGGCCGACCGCCTGGGCAGCGTGTTGGAAAGCGCCCGCCTGTACGCCGAAGCCCAACGGCGCTCGGCGCAACTGCAAATCGCTTCTGAAATCGCCCGCGACGCCAGCGGCACCCTCGACCTCGACGAACTGCTCCGCAAGGCCATCAACCTGGTGCGCGAACGGTTTGGCTTCTACCACGCCTCGGTATTCCTGCTCGACGAAAGCGGCCAATACGCTTACGTCAAAGAATCCACTGGCGAAGCAGGCGAACAACTCAAAGCCCGCCGCCACCGCCTGGCCGTAGGCTCGGCTTCTGTCATCGGTCAAACGCTCGCCAGCGGGGCGCCGGTGGTGGTCAACGATGTCAGCCAAAGCGAAATTCACCACTTCAACCCCCTGCTGCCCAATACGCAGGCAGAAATGGGCCTTCCGCTCAAGGTCGGCAACGAACTCATTGGCGCCCTTGACATTCAAGCCGTTTACACACACGCCTTCAGTGAAGAAGACGTCGCCGTGCTGCAAATTCTGGCCGACCAGTTAGCCATCGCCGTGGTCAACGCCCGGCTGTTTGCCGAAGCCCAGGAACACCTGGTGCAACACCGCTACCTGCACCAAATTACCGCAGCCGCTGCCTCGGCCACCACCGTCGAGGAAGCCATCCGCAACGTCGTCGAAAGCCTGCACGCCGTCCGCCCCGACGAAGCAGTGGCTCTCCTTGTCCCAACGGAAGACACCCCTCAAACCCTGCGGCTGGCCGCATGGGCAGGGCATACCCTCAACCCCGAGGCAGCCCGCCGCATCCGCATTCCGTTAGGAGAAGGCGCTATTGGCCGCGCGGCTGCCGACAAGCAGCCCGTTCTCATCGGCGATACCAGCGCCAGCAACAACACCGGCGCCCTCTCTCCCGACACCCGGGCCATCCTGGTCGAACCCCTCATCTACCGCGGCGAATTGTTGGGGGTGCTGGACCTGGAAAGCGCCGTTGCCAACGCCTATGACGAGCATGATCTGGAAATGCTCCGCACCTTAGCCAACAGCCTGGCCGCCATCATCGCCAACATCCGCTTGCTCGAAGAGGTCCGCCGCCACTCCAATGAACTGTCGCTGCTCTATGAAATTACCGCGGCCGCGGCTTCCGAGGTAGACCTCGACAAACTGCTCAATCTGCTCGCCCATCGCCTGCAAGAAGGGCTCGACGTCCTCCACTGCGGTGTGATCCTCTTCGACGACAACGGCCAAACCGGCACCCTGGTGGCCTCGGCTTCTGCCGAAGGAGCCCCCGGCGCCGGCATGGTCGGCACGAAGATCCCGCTGGATTCCTCCTCCATTCAAATCGCCCTGCACACAGGCAAACCGGTCGTCTACCGCGACATCACCCAAGACGAGCGCATCGCCGACATCCGCCCCCTGCTGGAACAGCGCGGCACACGCCAGCTCATCGTGGTGCCGCTCCTCTCCCGCGATGAAATTATCGGCACCTTGGGGCTGGATATTGCCGACCCCAACCGGCAAATCACCGACAACGACCTGCGCCTGTTAGAGCAGATTGCCCGCCAAATCGCAACCTCGGTCGAAGTGGCCCGCCTGTTCCAGCAAGCCGTGCGTACGGCCGAGCGTGAACACACCGTCACCGAGATTACGACCAAAATCCGCGCCACTAACGACCCGCAAGCCATTTTGCAAACCGCCATCGAAGAATTACGGAAAGCCCTGCGGGTGCAACAGACCCAGATTGTTTTCATCGACGAAGACGGAAACTCCCCTTCTGACAATGCTTAAGGAGCCCGCCGATGGCCTATCCCATCGCAATTTGTAGCCAAAAAGGCGGTGTTGCCAAAACCACCACAACGCTGAGCCTGGCTGGCGCCCTTGCCGAACAGCACTACCGGGTTTTGGCAATCGACCTCGACCCGCAAAGCAACCTGACGTTGGGCTTCGGCTTCCAGCCGCGCCAGTTCCAATACACCCTTGCCGATGTCTTGCTCAACGCCGCCGACGCCACGACCGTCCTCGTCCCTACCGACATCGCGGGTATTGACCTCATTCCCGCAGGCAAACAGCTCCATCTGGCAGAGCGTTACCTTCCCAGTCGACCCCGTTACCAATATCTTCTCAAAGACGCCCTCCAACCCCTCCAAGACGCCTACGACTACATCCTGCTGGATTGTCCCCCTTCCCTCAGCGTGCTCAGCACCAATGCTTTAGTGACAGCATCCATGGCCTTGTTGCTCACCCAGGCAGAATATTTCTCGGCCTACGCTCTCAAGCCCATGCTACAAACGCTGCAAACCATCCGACAACGGCACAATCCTACCCTGGTTTACCGCATTCTTCTCACCATGTTCCGGCGTCGCAACCGAGCCCATCGTATCATCCGGGCACGACTGGAAGCCACCTTCGGCGGCGGCCTTTGCCGCACCGTGATCGAGACCGACACCAAACTACGGGAAGCGGCCATTGCTGGCATGCCCATCACCCACTTCTCTTCCAGCAGCCGCAGCGCATTGCAATATCGCGACCTGGCCCAGGAGTTAGTTGCTTATGTCCAAAAAGAAAGCATTCGAGAAACGGCTTGACGCCCTCTTCCAAACCCTGCAAGAAGAAACTGCCGAAGCCGAGGCGCTTCACATTGCTCCCGAGCGCATTGAGGGGTGGGGTTGGCAGAGCGACGCGGCAGGGCGCTACCAGGCCTGTGACGAAAGCATCACCTCCCTCTTGGGCTACCCGCGTGAAGCGCTCTTAGGGCAGGCCATTGACCGCTTTGCCCTTGAGACTGCCTCTCAAGAAGCCGTCCGCCGCGCCCTGAACGCCGGCGACTTTCCCGCCGAGGTGCCGGTTATTCTGCGAGATGCCCACGGCCAAAGCCGTGCGGCGTTGTTCTACATCGTCAAACAAACACCCGAGGGCGGCTTTCAAGGCTTTGTGCGCCTGCAAACCGATGGGGGCATGCCCACCGAACCCCTGACGCCGCTTCCCCAACCCGCCGCGGCGCTGACCCTCGGCGAGATCTTCCCCAAAGGGTTACGCACCGACGGCCAAAAGGTACTACCGGCAGAGCGCTCCCTGACACCAGTCGGCATGCGCGCCCTGCAAGCCCGGCAACCCATCGCGACCAGCAGCCCCGAAGGCGCTGCACTGGCCGTGCCGCTGGAAGTCCCGCCCAAAACCGCCCTGCTGGAAGCCCTCGACCCTTCCCCCGACCGCACCTGGACGCCTGATGAAGAGCGGCTGGTCGAACAAGTCGCCGAACAGCTGGCCCTCGCGCTGGAAAACGCCCAACTTTTCCAATCGGCCCAACGCCGCGCGGCTGAATTGGAAACCCTGCACCAGATGGCAACGGCCATCAACCGCTCGCTGGACCTCGACGAAATTTACCACGAGGTGCTCCAACAGTTGCAAAGCCTGGTGCATGTCGACGCAGGGCTCATTACCCAACCCATCGAAGGCGACGACGAATATCTGCAACTGGTGGCCCATTGGAATCTTCCCCCCGAACTGGTTGAACGGTTAGAAAAGAACAAAATCGCCATTCAACGCAGTTGCTGCGGCCTCACTTACCAGAAGCGCGAGATCGTCGTGCTTTCCGACCTCGAACTCGCGCACGAAGGCGCCCCCGAGATCGGCATGGTGCCCCGCCAGTTCGGCTTCCATTCATACATGGGCGCGCCTTTGATTTACCAGGACCAGGTGCTGGGCACACTGTGCCTCTTCCGCCGCAACGTCCACGAAGCGACCGAGCACGAAAAACGGCTTCTGAGCACAATTGCCAACCAAGTGGCCTCTGCCGCAGCCAACGCCCGCCTTTTCCAGCAAACGAAAGACGCGCTGGAAACCACCGAAAGCCTTTACGAAGCCACCGCGACTTTCAACGCGGCAACATCCTACGAAGACATCCTGAAGGCTATCCACGCTCACGTGGGGGCACATGCGCGTATCATTACCCTGGGTGCATTCTCCAAACCTTGGGTCGACGATAACAACCCACCAGAGTGGATTACTCCTCTAGCCTATTGGAGCAACCTTAAAGCACGGGAAGTTGACCCCGATATACTTCACCAATTAGCAAACTACAAGTTTCCCCTATCTGACTACCCTGACCTCCAGGAAATTCGCAACGGACGATTCATCGAAGACATTGAAAAATGGGAAAGCGCTACACCTCAAACGCGCTACATCTACACTGACCTACTAAAGTCTAAAGCAACAGCCTTTTTACCCCTCTATGTAGGTGGAGAGTGGTTTGGCGTCCTCAACATCATTTACGATGACCATGTTGAGTTCAGTCACGCCTACCGACAATTTCTTGGCGCGTTGGCAAGCCAGGCCAGTATCGCTATCCAAAACTTACGCTCACTGGAAGCCATCCACCAGCGCACTGAAGAAACCAAAGCCCTTTACCAAGCCACTGCCCAATTCAACGCGGCCACTTCCTACGATGACATCGTCCAAACCCTTCAGGAAGTGCTTCAGCAGCCCCTCAGCCTGGTGGTGCTGGGGTTGTTCAACCGCCCCTGGACCAAAGACGATGAGCCTGAGATCATCGAGCCGGTTGCTTATTGGGCTGCGCCCCACATCCCTCCTGAAGTCGCCGCGGAACTGCAAAAGCCCTACCCCATTGAGCACTTCCCGGTCATCCGCCAGCTCTCGCCCGACAAGCCACTGATCATCCCCGACACCTCCGACAACCCGCCGTGGGATGCCAACACCCACCACGTTTACGCCGAAGTGCTGGGGGGGAAAGCCGCGGCGTTCATTCCCCTGGAAGTCAGCGGCCGCTGGATTGGTTTCCTGAACCTGCTTTACAGCGAACCTGTGCACTTCGACCAGGCCACGCACCAACGCATCCGAGCCCTGGTGACCCAGGCAGGCATCGCGGTAGAAACCCTGCGGGCGCTGGACACCATCCGCCAGCGCAGTGAAGAAACCGAAGCCCTTTACAGAGCCACCGCCGCCTTCAACACCGCCACAACTTACCAGGACGTCTTGCAAACCCTTCACGACCACATCGGCGAGCACGTTCACACCGTCATCATCAGCATGTTCAACCGCCCCTGGGATGACGAACACACTCCCGAATGGGTCTACCCGCTGGGCTACCACACCAGCAGCGACATTCCACCCGACTTACTCGAAACGCTGGCTTCTCAACGCTACCCTATCGAAAGTTTCCCAACGATTCGGCACATTCGAGAAGGGCTGTTCATTCCCGATACCTCCAAACGGGCTGAGTGGAATGAAGCCACGCGCGTGCTGTATGCAGACCAACTGCACGCCCGGGCCATCGCCTTTGTTCCCATGCACCTGGGCGGTCGCTGGATTGGCTTCCTGAACGTGCTCTACGACCAGCCCATGACGTTCACGCCACGTGAGCGGCAATTCGTGCAAACGCTGACCAGCCAGGCTGGCGTTGCCATTGAAAACCTGCGTTCCCTTGAAACCATCCAAAAACGCAGCAAGGAAACCGAGACCCTCTACCAACTGGCCGCCCGCCTCAACGAAACCAGCAGTTACCAGGACATCGTAAACGCCCTTCACGACCTCACCCCGTTGGGCGAAGGCGCCAGCAACATCTCCCTGAATGTCTTCAGCAAACCCTGGCAGGACCCCGACGACATTCCCCAGTGGGTTAGCGTGATGGCACGGTGGAGCAAACTGCCGTCCGACGCCCTGCTTCCTCGTTACCCCTTGGCACAATTCCCAGCGGCGCGCTTGCTGAGCCCCTCAGAGCCGCTGGTGATTGCTGACGTCGCCAACGACCCGCGGTTAGACGAACAGACACGCGCCCTTTACGCCCAACAATTTCGCGCCGCCAGCACAGTTTTTTACCCCCTGGTGGCTGCTGGTCAATGGCTGGGCTACGTCAACGCCATTTACGGCCAGCAGCGCGAGTTTGCCGAAGACGAACTCCGCCTGATTTCCGCGGCCGTCTCGCAAGCCGCTGTGGCCTACCAGAACCTGCACCGCTACGAAACCACCCAGAAATACGCTCAGGACCTGGAAACGGCCGCCCTCACGGCCAGCGAAATCGCTGCCGCCAGCCAGGATATGGAAGCCTTGCTCAGCCATTCGGTAGAACTCATCCGCGAACGCTTCGGGTTCTACCACGCTTCGGTATTCCTCATCGATGAAAGCGGGTCCTACGCGGTGGTGCGGGCTTCCACGGGCAAGGCGGGCGAAGAGATGCTCCAACGCCACCACCGCTTAGCCATCGGCCACCGCTCGACCGTGGGGCAGGCGGCCGCCCGGCGCGAACCGGTCATCCTCAACAATGTCCTCCAAAGCGACATCCACCGCCCCAACCCACTCTTGCCTGACACGCGGGCCGAGGCAGCCATCCCCCTGATTGCAGGCGAGCGGCTCATCGGCGTGTTAGACGTGCAAGCCACCGAAATCAATGCCTTCACCGAAGATAGCGTCCGCATGCTCCAACTGTTGGCCACCCAACTGGCCGTCGCCATCGAAAACGCCCAGGCCTACGAACTGGAACGCCAGGCCCTGGAAGAAATGCGGCGCGCCGACGAACTCAAGAGCCAGTTCCTCGCCAACATGAGCCACGAGCTCCGCACCCCGCTCAACTCGATCATCGGCTTCTCGCGTGTCATCCTCAAAGGCATCGACGGCCCTATCACCGACCTGCAACAACAAGACCTCACCGCCATCTACAACGCCGGTCAACACCTGCTGGGCCTGATCAACGACATCCTCGACCTCTCTAAAATCGAGGCGGGCAAAATGGAACTTGCCTTCGAGGAAGTCGACATTGGCGACCTAGTCAACAGCGTCATGTCCACAGCCGTGGGCCTGGTCAAAGACAAACCGGTGGAACTGGTCAAAGAGATTCAGCCCGACCTCCCCATCATCCACGCCGACCCCATCCGGGTGCGGCAGGTGCTTCTCAACCTGGTTTCCAACGCGGCCAAATTCACCGAAAACGGCTACATCAAGGTCTTCGCCCGCCTGCAAAAAGGGCCTCACGGGCTGGAAGAAGTGCTCATCGGCGTGGAAGACACCGGCCCCGGCATTTCCAAAGAAGACCAGGAAAAACTCTTCAAACCGTTCTCGCAAGTCGATGCTTCGCTCACCCGCAAAACCGGCGGCACGGGCCTGGGGCTCTCGATTTCCCGCAACCTGGTCGAGATGCACGGCGGGCGCATTTGGGTCGAATCTGAAGTAGGCAAAGGCTCTACCTTCTATTTCACCTTGCCGCTCATCCAGGCCGGCACTTCGGACGAAGAAAGCGAGCGCATCATTCTCGCCATTGACGACGACACCAACGTCATCCACCTCTACCAGCGCTACCTCACGCCGGAAGGCTACCGCGTGGTCCCGCTTACCGACCCCAACATGGCCGTCGCACGGGCGCGCGAACTCAAGCCCGTCGCCATTCTGCTGGATATCATGATGCCGGGCCGCGATGGCTGGCAAGTGTTGCAAGACCTGAAAACCCACGAGGCCACCAAGCACATTCCTGTCATCATCGCCAGCATCGTCGACGAGCGAGAAAAGGGCTTCAGCCTGGGCGCGGCCGAATATCTGGTCAAACCCATTCTGGAAGAAGACCTCAAACGCGCGCTGAAAACGCTGGACCCGGATGGGCAGGTCAAAGAAGTGCTCATCGTGGAAGACGACACTTCAGATCGCTACCTGATCACCCGCCTGCTGGAAGAAATCGGCTCCTACACCATTCGCACCGCGGAAACAGGCCAGGAAGCGTTAGAGCAAATTCGGGAACGCCGCCCAGACGCCATCGTTCTGGATCTGCTCCTCCCTGAAATGGATGGCTTCGCCGTCCTGGAAGCCATTCGCGGCACCGCCGAGTGGCAAGACATCCCCGTGGTGATTTTCACAGCCGCCGAACTGTCGGCTGGGGACCTGGCCCGCCTGCGGGCGGCATCGCAGGCCCTGCTCAAGAAAGGCGCTTTGGGCACTGACGAACTGCTCCAACGCCTGCGCCAGGTGCTTCAGAAAGTCGGCCCCGCTGCGCCACCCCCTGAGCAAGACGCGTAACCGTGACCTCACCAAAAACGGCGGCGCACCGCCGTTTTTGGTCTTTATGGAAGTTTCACCATGAACACCGAATTCATCACCGAATGCCTCGACTGCGGCCATCAACAACCCTTTGCCCCCCTCGACACCCGCTGCGAAAAGTGCGGCAGCGAGTGGATGGTGGCGCGCTACGATTACGACACCCTCGCCACCACCTTGCCAGCCGTCTGGCCTTCCCGCCCCTTCGACCTCTGGCGCTACCACGAACTGCTACCTGTCAGCGCCCCTCGCCCCGAAATCTCGATGGGCGAAGGCGGCACGCCCTTGCTTCCCCTCAATCGCCTGGGGATGATGCTCAAACTGCCCCACATCTACTTCAAAGACGAGCGTCAAAACCCCACCTCTTCGTTCAAAGACCGTCAGGCCGCCGTAACCATCGCCGTGCTCAAAGAAGCCGGGCTGACCGAAATGGTCGTCGCATCCACCGGGAACGTCGCCATTGCCTACGCGGCTTATGCCGCCCGGGCAGGCATCAAACTCTGGGCTTTCGTCACCAGCCTGGTGCCGGCAGAGAAGATGCGCGAAATTGCCATTTATGGCGCTCAGGTCATCAAAGTCGGCGGCACTTACGATGAAACCAAGCACGTGGCTGCCGAGTTTGCCAAACAACGCGGCCTCTATCTGGATAAAGGCGCCCGCTCTCTGCCCACCGTCGAATCGATGAAAACGCTGGCCTTCGAAATCAGCGAACAGATCACCGACATCCTCGGCGCGCCGGGCACCGGCTTCCCGTGGCGCACCCCCGACTGGTTCGTCCAGGCGGTCAGCGGGGCATTGGGGCCGCTGGGCGTCCAAAAAGCCTACGACGAACTGCAACAACTGGGGTTTGTCTCTCGCGCCCCCAAAATGGCGCTCATTCAAAGCGAAGGCTGCGCGCCCATGGCACACGCCTGGAAACAAAACCGGCCTGTGGCCGAGCCTGTCCGCCTGCCGCGCACCCACATTGCCACCCTGGCCACCGGCGACCCCGGGCGGGTTTACACCCTGATTTACGACGCCCTCAAAACCCACGGCGGCACCGTCACCAGCGTGAGCGACGAAGAAGCCTTTCGCGCCATGCACATCCTCGCCAAAATGGAAGGCCTGTCCGTCGAGCCAGCCACGGCAGTGGCCGTGGCCGGAGTCATCCGCCTGGCGCGGGAAGGCATCATCCGCCCTGACGAAGTAGTGGTCATCAACGGCACGGGGCACACCATGCCGATCGAATCGCACATTCTCGGCAAACGGTGGGTCAAGAACGTCGACCTGCCCCACGCCGAAGCCTCGGAGACCGCGCCGCCCACCGAAGGGCTGCAAGCCGCCCTCAACACCCTGGTTTCCCGCGAAGTCCCCCACATTGCCATCGTGGACGACCATGAACCGGCTCGCATCTTGCTGCGCCGCGTGCTACAATCGTTGGGGGAATTCACCATCTCAGAAGCCAGCAACGGCACCGAGGCGATTGCGCTGGCCCGCAAGGAACACCCCGACCTCATCTTGCTCGATTTGATGATGCCGGGAACCGATGGCTTCGAGGTCATTGAAACCTTGCGCACCGACCCAACCACCCACAACATCCCCATCATCGCCGTCACCGCAAAAGCCCTGACCCCCGAGGAACAACACCGCCTAAGTGGGCAAATCGAAAAGCTCCTCCAAAAGGGGGAGTTCCTAACCGACGAGTTGCTGGATGAAATTCGGGCTTTATTGGGGTAAACGCCCCGTTTTGACCTGCAGCAACCGAGAGCGTAAGGCTTAACCTTATGAAACACGCGCGGCGGGGACTTCGTGCGGCGGTGCTCTCTGCCCTCTTCCTGGGCATGGCACCCATTTTCGGCAAGCAGGCTATCCTGGCCGGCTTGCCTCCCCTCGCGGTGGTGGCCCTGCGCACCGTGTTCGCCGCGCTGCTCCTCTTCTTCATCCTCCTGATTTTCAAACGGCCTTTCTTGCACGTTTACTCCTTAGGGCTCATTGGTTGTTTGCTGGCCGGCGCGATCAACGGCATCGGCTCACTTTTCTATTACAGCGCCCTTGGCCGAATTGACGCCGGCATTGGGCAGTTGCTCTATTCGCTGTACCCGCTTTTCGTGGCCCTGTGGCTTTGGTTAGATAAACAGCCCCCCACCCGGCTCACCCTGGTGCGGTTGGCTCTGGCCGTACCAGCCGTAGCGCTGCTGACCCTCGGCGGCGCTCACCATCTCGACCCCCTCGGCATGGGGATGATGCTTCTGGCCTCCGCGCTGTACGCGCTGCACATTCCGGTCAACCAGCGCGTGCTGTTCGACGTGCCAGCACCCACCGTAACCCTTTACACCTTGCTGGCAATGAGTGGGGTGGTCGTCCCGGCATTCCTGATTCTGGGGCCGGTGCAATTTCCTTACAGCGCCGCTACGTGGGAACCCGTGATAGGCCTTACGCTGGTGACCTTCTTCTCGCGCCTCACCCTCTTCCTCGGCGTGAAACACATCGGCGGCATGCAAACCGCCCTGCTGGGGTTAGGAGAACTGCTGGTCACGCTGGCGCTTTCCCATTGGTGGCTGCACGAAAGCCTGACTTCAACCCAATGGGCTGGCGCCATTATCCTGGGCGTGATTTTATTACTGGCAGGCATAGACCAACCCGCCGCCCCCACCCGCACCCATCCCGGCGGCGGGTGGCTCAGCTGGCTGCGGCCGCGTGGCCTGGCATAAGCCCCGGCACATGACATTGCACACTTGACGGCAAAGCCCAAGGCGGCTACAATCAAGGCGTAACTTCCACAATGGCATACTACAACCTTCGGGGCAGGGTGAGCAGCCACGGCTGCAATTCCCGACCGGCGGTAAAAGCCCGCGAGCGCCGCACCAACGGCGCAGACCCGGTGTAATTCCGGGGCCGACGGTAAAGTCCGGATGGGAGAAGGTTGGCTGGCACGTTGCACTGCCGTGCAAGGTGCTGGTTTGCGTGCTTCTGGCGCGCCCCGTGCCCCGAAAACGCACCTGCCGTTTTCGGGGATTTTCGTTCTGCGGCGGCGCGCGCCCGCGCCACGTACCTCTCCCGCCCCGTCGCCACGGGGCGTTTGCTTTTCCCCGCCCCTTGCGAGGATGCGCTCATGAATCTGGCCCACACCCGCCGCATGGTTTTCCGCACAGCCCGCCGCAGCCACCGCCGCATACGCCACACTTTCCTTTCCGTGGCCGTGGCGCTGCTGTTGTGGTGGGGATTGGTGCGTCTACTCAACCTGCCGGAATTCCTGCTCCCCACCCCGTGGGAAGTGGCCGTGCGCGGGTGGCAGGCCCTGCAAGATGGCACCCTTTTGCACCACACCTGGATTACCCTGCAAGAGGTGCTCTCTGGCCTGGCATTAGGGGCGGGAAGCGCCACCCTGCTGGGCTACGCGCTGGCAAAATCGCGCACCTTAGAACGCCTGCTCGCGCCTTACCTGGTCGCGAGCCAATCGGTGCCCGTTGTCGCCATCGCCCCGCTGCTCATCATCTGGTTTGGCACCGGCCTGCTGGCAAAAACGCTGATCTGCGCCCTCATCGTGTTCTTCCCGGTGCTGGTGAACACCGTGGTAGGCATTCGCAGCGTGCCCGAAGAGCTCCGCGACCTGCTCCACTCGTTAGATGCAACGCCGTGGCAGGTCATCCGCTATCTGGAAATCCCCGCGGCCATGCCGGTGTTCCTGGGCGGCCTGCGCATCGGGGCTACTCTCTCGGTCATCGGTGCGGTAGTCGGTGAATTCGTCGCTGCCGACAGCGGCCTGGGCTTCCTCATCAACCTGGCACGCGGCCGCTACGATACACCGCTGGTCTTCGTTGCCGTTTTCACCCTTATTGGCCTTGCCCTGGCCCTTTACGGCGGTGTGCTCGCGCTGGAACGCCATTTTCTGGCCTGGCAAGCCCCTGCCGGGAAACCCCGCCGCTATTGAACACCGCCGCTTACGCGCAACTTTCCGCCGTGTGCGGGCGAAAAAGCCGAGTTCCGGAAAAGCACGTTGAGCGGAGATTGCGGAGCAAGTGCGGTCAAAACGCGCTGTTCTTGGCGTTTCGTACTTCGACTTCGCTCCCGTTGGTCGCTCCGCTCAGTACGAAACGCTACCGAGCGGCGGCGAAGCCCGCCAAAGCACCTGTCACCTGTGCTGAACCCACTGAAGCAGCCTCCCATATTGCCGCCACGATAACACCCCAGGATGATTTGCAACACCAACGCTCCTTCACACCGTTGTCAACCAACTTTTGAACTTCTCAACAAAAAGTTCGTCTAATCTTTTCTCGGAGGTGCCTTCCCCATGAAACGCATCATCACCACCTTAGCACTGCTGCTCACGGTCACTTTGCCCCTTGCCGCCTGCGGCTCGCAAAAGGCCGCCACGCCCACAGCGCAACCGCTGGTTCACATTCGGCTGCCGATGGGCTACATTCCCAATATTCAATACGCGCCGTTTTACGTCGCCAAAGAAAAAGGCTACTACCGACAAGCCGGGTTCGACGTCGATTTCGATTACAGTTTTGAAACCGACGGCGTGGCGCTGGTGGGGGCGAACAAACTGCCCTTTGCCATTGTTTCGGGTGAGCAGGTGCTGATGGGGCGCGACAAGGGCCTGCCGCTGGTATACGTGATGGCATGGTGGCAGAAATATCCCATCGTGGTGATTGCCGACGCCAAACTTGGCCTGAAAACCCCAGCCGACCTGAAGGGCAAACGCATTGGCCTGCCGGGGCTGTTTGGCGCCAACTACATCGGCCTGGTAGCCCTGCTACACGAATTTGGCCTCACCCCCCACGACGTCACCCTCGATTCCATCGGCTTCAACCAGGTCGAAGCCTTTGCCAGCGGCAAAGAGCCCGTTGTGGTCGGGTATGTCACCAACGAGCCTATTCAACTCAAAGCCAAAGGCTTCGATATTACCACCTTCCCGGTGGCCGACTACGTCGATCTGGCCTCCAACGGCATCATCACCAACGAAACGCTCATCAAAGACGACCCTGAAATGGTCCATCGCTTCGTGCGTGCCACCCTGCGCGGCCTCAATTACACCATCCACTACCCCAACGACGCTTATGAAATTTCCACAAAGTACGTCGAAGGGCTGGACAAAGCCGACCGGGATGTGCAAATGCAAATTCTCTCAACCGCCATCGCCTATTGGAAAGGCGACCCTCTTGGCTATACGAAACCCAAAGCCTGGCAAAAAATGCAAGAGATCTTGCTGCAAATGGGGCTGATTTCCAAGCCGCAAGACTTGCAAGGCGCGTACACCAACGAATTCCTCAAACCCTGACCCCGCCCTCAAGCCCGTGCGTCCACGCCGGCGCACGGGCTTCCCCCTTCACCTCCCTATGAATGCAACCCTCCCCTTAGTGCGTGTTCGCCACCTTGGCGTTGTCTTCCCCACCGAAGACGGGCTGGGGCTGGAAGCCATTCACGACCTTTCTTTTGAAGTGCAACCGCAGGAATTCCTCGCAGTGGTCGGGCCTTCGGGGTGCGGCAAAAGCACCCTGCTGCGGGTGCTCGCCGGGCTGCTGGAAGCCACCCGCGGCGAAGTTGCCTTCCCGGCCCACCCGCAAGGCAAACCGCAAGTCGGGCTGGTCTTTCAAAAAGCCAACCTGATGCCGTGGCGAAGTGTGCTGCGCAACATCACCCTGCCGCTGGAACTGCACGGCGTGCCGTGGCAGGAAGCCGAAGCCCGCGCCCAGGCCATGATTGACCTCATGGGGCTGGAAGGCTTTGCCGACGCGCTGCCGCGCGACCTCTCTGGCGGCATGGCACAGCGGGTAGCACTGGCTCGGGCGCTTATCCATCGCCCCGACCTGCTGCTGCTCGACGAGCCTTTCACAGCCCTCGACGCCCTCACCCGCGAACGCCTGTGGGAAGAACTGCTGCGTATCTGGCAGCACGAGCGCACGACCGTGGTCATGGTCACGCATTCGGTGACCGAAGCGCTGCTGCTGGCCGACCGGGTGCTGGTGCTCACCGACCGTCCGGCGCGCCTGCAAGTGGATCTGCAGGTAGACCTTCCCCGCCCGCGCCACGCCGACCTGCGCTACACCCCCCATTTTGGCCGCCTGGCCCGCCGCCTGCGGGAAGCCCTCGGAGCCAGCCCCCAAAAGTTGCGGTAAAATAAGGCCGCAACCTCACTCCCGGAGGCTTCTTCCATGACCCGAAAACGCACTGCGCCCGCCCTGCTGATGGCCCTCTTGCTCACCCTGCTGGCCGCGGGGGGCGCACAAGCCGCAGCCCCGCACTTCGCCATCCTCAAGGTGTCGCTCTGGCCGGAATACGACAAACCCAACGTTCTGGTCATGTATGACATCACCCTGCCCGGCGATGCCACCCTGCCGCTGTCGTTAGACGTCCGCATTCCTGCCCGCGCTGGTGAGCCGTTAGCCGTGGCCTATCAGCAGCCCAACGGCAACCTGGTCAACGCCGAATACACTTACAGCGCCGATGCGCAATGGGGCACCATCCATCTCAAAGCCATGATGCCCAACGTCCACATCGAATACTACGATCCGGCGCTCAAAAAAGACGGCAACCAGCGGGAATTCACCTTCCACTGGCCGGGCGGGGCGCAAATCGACGCCTTGCTGCTGGTGGTGCAACAGCCGGCCACAGCCAAAGACATCAAAATCTCGCCGACGATGGGCACAGGCGAAGTAGCCGCCGATGGGCTGACCTACTACCACGCGCAACTGGGCGCGCTGCGCAGCGACCAAACGTTCGACCTCACCATTGCCTACACCAAAGACGACGACACGCTGAGCGTGGAAGCCCTGCACGCCAACAACAACACCGCTGGTGTGCCGCCAACAGCCGCCCCCGTGGCTGGCGAAACCACCTGGCAACGGATGATACCGTGGGCTATTACCCTTTTGGGCCTCATCCTGATTGTGGCCGGGCTGGGATGGTACTGGTTGAGCACCCACACCGTCCCTGAAACGCCGCACCGTCGCCGGCGTTCCCGCCGCCCCTTGCCGCCGGAAGCCCTTGCCGCGGACATGGAAACCACCCCCAACAAAGTGCGCTACTGCCCACAGTGTGGCGCGCGCGCCCAGCCGGGCGACAAATTCTGCCGCGTGTGTGGCACCCCACTGCGTTAACCCCCTCACAAGCATTGCATAGGCCTCTGCGCCGCTGGCCGCAGGGGCTTTTTCATCCCACCTTAATCGCTGTGTGTCAAAATGAAAGCGGCCAACCTATCCCCTCGCATTCCTGGGAGCGTGTCATGAGCAACCGTAACAAGTTCCTGATTGGAGCGCTTTTCATCGCCGCCGCGGTGGTGTACCTCATCTTCTCAGCCACCAAGGCCAGCGCCCAATACTTCCTCACGGTCAACGAACTGCTGGCCCGCAAAAGCGAATTTGTGGGCAAAAACGTGCGCATTTCCGGCGCCGTGATCGGGAAAACCATCCACTACGACCCGCAAACGCTGGAACTGCGTTTCACCATCGCCCACGTGCCGGGCGACAACAAGGTCGTCGAGGAAGAGGGCGGCCTGGCGAAAGTGCTGCACGACGCCGTGACCGACCCCAACCGCGCCCACCTGGACGTGGTGTATCACGGGCCGCGCCCCGATATGCTGAAAGACGAAGCCCAGGCCATCATCACCGGCCACCTGGGCGAAGATGGCGTGTTCTACGCCGACGAACTGCTGCTCAAGTGCCCTTCGCATTACGAAGACGCCGTGCCCGACCAGGCGCAAGGCAACAACTAACCTCTCCCCTGCTCCCCCTCAGGAGGCGCCATGCTTGCCCATATCGGTTACGGCGCGTTGCTGCTTTCCTTCTTGCTCAGCCTGTACGCCATTGGAGCCGCCTTCTACGGGGCACAGCGCGGCAGGCCCGACTGGCTGGAAAGCGCCCGCCGCGCTGTGCTCGTCGTTTGGCCTCTGCTCACCCTCTCCGCGGTGAGCATCGTCGCCTTGTTGCTGACCAATCAGTTCCAGATTGAATACGTCGCTTCGGTGACCAGCCGCGAAATGCCCGTTTACCTCAAAATCACGGCTTTGTGGGGTGGTCAGGCCGGGTCGTTGATCTTCTGGTCGTGGCTGATGGCGACGTTTACCTTTGTGCTCATGCTGCGGTCGTGGAAGCGCGACCGCGAATTCCTCCCGTGGGTCATCATCGTGACGATGGTGACCTTAGCCTTTTTCCTCGGCCTGAGCCTGTTCGTCGAAAACCCGTTTGCCCGGCTGTGGGCCACTTTAGACGGCCACACTGTCAAAGCCATGTTCCGCCCCGCGGGCGCCATGCCTTTCACCCCGCAAGACGGCAACGGCCTCAACCCCTTGCTGCGGCACCCCGGCATGATTTTGCACCCGCCGTTCCTCTACGCGGGCTTCGTGGCTTTCGTCATCCCTTACGCCTTCGCGATGGCTTCACTGATCACCGGCCGCACCGATGCCCGCTGGATTCGCATCACCCGCCGCTGGAGCCTCGCGGCCTGGCTTTTCCTCTCCCTTGGCTTGATTTTGGGCATGCGCTGGTCTTACGACGTTTTGGGCTGGGGCGGCTATTGGGGATGGGACCCCGTTGAGGTTGCAGCCCTGCTCCCCTGGCTGAGCGGCACTGCCTTCCTGCACTCGGTGATGATTCAAGAAAAAGAGGAACTGCTAAAGCACTGGAACATGGTGCTCATCATTCTGACCTACGCGCTGGTCATTTTCGGCACGTTCCTCACCCGCTCTGGCGTGCTTTCGTCGGTCCACGCGTTTGCTCAAAGCGCCATTGGGCCGCTCTTCTTCGCCTTCATCGGCATCACTTTCACCGCCTCGCTCTATTTGCTGATGCGCCGCTGGAACGACCTCAAAAGCGACCTGCGCATCGAATCGCTGCTCTCGCGTGAGGCGCTGTTCACCTTCAACAACATGGTTTTTATGGGCATCGTGGTGGTCGCGTTTTGGGGCGTGATTTTCCCCATCCTTTCGGAACTGGTCACCGGCCAAAAGGTGACGGTGGGGCCGCCGTTCTACCGCAAGGCCACAGGCCCGCTGTTTGCGCTCTTGTTGCTGCTGATGGGCATCGCGCCGCTTTCGGCATGGGGGTACGCGAGCGCCAGGCGGCTGAAAAAACTCATCTGGCTGCCGGTCGTGCTGGCTTTCCTCACCACCGGGGGGCTGATTGCCATTGGCATTCGCTCGGTGTGGGCGTTAGTGGGCTTCTGGCTGGTGGCTTTTACAGCCTTCGTCACCCTGAGCGAATTCGTGCGCGGGGTGCGGGCGCGGATGCGCCGCGGGGAATCCCTTCCCACGGCTTTCGTGCGGCTGGTTTCCCGCAACCGGCGGCGCTACGGGGGCTACATCGTGCACCTGGGCGTCATTGTGATGGCAACAGGCATCATCGGAACCCAGTTCTTCGCCACCCAAACCCAGGCCACCGTGCCGCAGGGCGGTAAAATCACCCTCGGCCACTACACCATGACCTACGACGGGCTGCAGGAATTTTTCGCCCCCGACGGCCGGCACGTGGCCCGCGCTATCGTGAGCGTATACAAAGACGGCAAAAAAGTCGGCGTTGTTCACCCACGCCGCGACTTTTATCTGGATTCCCAGCAACCCATGACCATCCCGGGCGTGCGCAGCACGTGGCTGGATGACTTTTACGTCATCCTGGTTGACTGGCAACCGATTTCGGTTGAAGGGGCAACCTTCAAGGTGTATCACCAGCCCCTGGTCAACTGGATCTGGACCGGTGCGTTGATCTTCATTTTGGGCACCCTGGTAGCCGCCTGGCCGGAACCTGACCCCGAAACCGCCAAGCGGCGCCGCCGTCCCCGCCATTCCGCCCGCCGCACCGCGCGGGCTTCAGCATCTTGAAATTGGAGGTTCCCGTGAAGCGCACTTTCTGGCTCGCTCTCGGTCTGCTGGTGGTGCTGCTGGCGGCGGCAAGCGCCTTCCCGGCGCAGGCAGCCCAACCCACCCCCACCGCCACGCCGGTCATCACCGATAACCAGGTCAATGCCGTCGCCCATACCCTCTACTGCCCGGTGTGTGAAAACACCCCGCTCGATGTGTGTGGCACCCAGGCCTGTGCCCAGTGGCGGGAACTCATTCGCCAGCAACTGCAACAGGGCTGGACGGTCGAGCAAATTCAGCAATATTTCGTCGAAAACTACGGGGCGCGGGTGCTGGCTGCTCCGCCACGCAAAGGCTTTTGGTGGCTGGCCTACATCGTGCCGCCGCTGGCAATTTTAGCCGGGCTTTACATCCTCTACCGCGCCATGAAACAATGGTACCATCCCCGCAAAGCCACGGCGGGGGAAAGCCCTGCCGAAACGCCCGACGCGCCGCAAGCGGAGGCTTCCCAGGAAGACGACGAATACCTCCGCCGCGTCGAAGAAGAACTCCACAAGCGGGGCTGACCCTGCTCCCGAAGCCGACCTACACCCCCAGACTGCCGTCGGCTTCTCCACCCTGTTCATTCGGAGCCTCCCATGAGTGCAGATTCTTCCCCGCAACCCGAAACGCCCCCCGAGGCCACACCTTCCCCTAAGCAGGGGTTGACTTTAGGCAAGGCCATCGTGTGGGGCGGGTTGATTGCCCTGCTCGTCATCGTTGGGCTGATGCTCAACCGCACCCAAAAAGGCGGCGTTGCCATCGGCGACCGCGTGCCGCCCGACCTCACCCTGACGGCCTTCGACGGCACGACGTACCGCGTGGGCGACCTGAAGGGCAAGGTCGTGCTTTTCAACTTCTGGGCTTCCTGGTGCACGACGTGCAAAGATGAAGCCGTGGCCCTGGAACAGGCCTGGCGGCAACTTCAGCCGCGGGGCGATGTGATTTTCCTGGGGCTGGACTATGTGGATACCGAACCCGACGCCAAAGCCTATCTGCAACGCTACCACATCACCTACCCCAACGGCCCCGACAAAGCCACCCACTGGGCACAAACCTTCCGCATTACTGGCGTACCCGAAACCTACATCATCGACAAAGACGGCCGTCTGGCCTACAAGAAAATCGGCCCCTTCCGCGACCTGAACGAAATCATGGCCGCGATAACGGCCGTTCTGGAGAAATGACCCATGGACTGGGGAGCACTATTTTTCTTACTGGCGTTAGTCGCCCTCACGGGGCTGTATGTCGCCCTGCCCATCCTGCGGCAGGAAGGCACGCTGGTCACCGTCGAAGAACAAGAGCAATCCGCGCTGCTGGCGCGGCGCGACCAGGTGCTGGACGCCCTCGCCGAACTGGATTTCGACTTCAACACCGGCAAAATCGACGAAAGCCACTACCAGGTGCGACGCCAGGCGCTGATGCAAGAAGCCGCTGACATTCTCAAACGGCTGGACGCCCTCAAGCCCCTTACCTCGGGCGACTCACTGGAAACGCTGCTCAAGCAGCGCAAAGCCCAACGCTCAGCCTTAGCCCACGGTGACCCCGACGACGCCGTCGAAGCGCTGCTGGCTGCGCGGCGGCGCGCCCGCAGCGGCCAGAAAGCCGCCGGCTTTTGCCCCCAATGCGGCGCGCCCGTGTTGGAAAGCGACCGTTTTTGCCCGCGGTGCGGCGCGCCGCTCAAGGCTTAGCGCCAGGCCGAAAGTTTCTGGCGGGGCGTCACTGCGAGGCAAAGGGCGCGTTGCCGAAGCAATCTCTTGACCGCAAAACGGGAGCCTGCTTCGCCCCTTCGACTGCCGTTCAAGAGAGTCGCAATGACATCACCCCCTGATTTTTTCAGATAGATACTCAGGCAAAAATTCAGCACCGTCAAACGGTTTGCCTAACTTCGCGAAACCTCTCTGGCATTTGCCCACCACCCTTCGCACCTGAGGCTGTTTCATGCACACCTTCCCCAAAACGACCCGCTTGCTCCTCTTCCTTGTCGTCGCCCTGGCTGCGCTCAGCCTGGGCGCGTGCGGTTTCAACCTGGCTGGCGACGTCACCCCGCCTCCCGGCTGGCACCCCACTGCCGTTCCCCCCACGCCAAACACCGCCGACCTCTACCCCGCTTTGCCGCCCGACCCCGTCGCCGGGAAAGCCATTTACCAGCAGCGGTGCCAGAAATGCCACGGTGCGACCGGGCTGGGCGATGGTCCCCAGGCCGCAGCCCTCGACATCAACCCCGCCGCCCTGGCCGACCCCGAAGAGGCCCGCGCCGACGTGCCCGCCAAACGCTTCGCCGTGCTAACCCAGGGCAAAATGGACGAGGGCATGCCGACCTTCGCTCACATCCTCACCGCTCGTGAGCGCTGGGATGTGCTGGCCTACATCTACACCCTCAGCGTGCCGCCGGCAACCCTGCAACACGGCAAAGCCCTTTACACCGACCGTTGCCAGGTTTGCCACGAAGCCGATGGGCACGGCAAAGACCTGGTCAACCAAAAACGCATGGCGCAAGCCTCCGACGAAGCGCTGGCAAAAGACATCACCGGCGAGCAACACCCGCCCGAAGTGTACGAAGGGCTCAGCATGGATGACCGCTTGGCCCTGGCCGCTTACATCCGCACGCTCTCGTTTGCGCACACGCAAGCGACCGCCACGGCCACTCCAACCGGCGAGGCTGCAGCAGCCACGGCTGCCGCCCCCACCCCTGCCGAGGGAACCGGCACACCCGCCGCAGAGGCTTCTGCAACCCCGGAAGCCACCACCACCCCCCAGGCCAACACCATCACCGTGACTGGCCAAGTGACCAACGGCACGCAGGGCAGCAGCGTGCCCCCCGACCTGGAAGTCACGCTACACGGCTACGACAAAGGCAGCATGAACGAGGTGTATAAAGCCTCGGCAACCATCGACGCGGACGGCAAATTTGTCTTCCACAACGTGCCTTACGACCCGCAGCGCATTTTCTTCGTCACCGCCGAATACGCCAAAGTGCTCTACGGCTCGCGCACCGCGACCGCCCTGCCCGATCATCCCTCGCTCAACCTGCCCCTGACGATTTACGAAACCACCACCGATCCCAGCCATGTGCGGGTCGAGCGGCTGCATGTGTTTGTCTCACCGCAAACCGACCAGGCCATTCAAGTGGTGGAAATGTACATCATCACCAACGAGGGTGACCGTACGCTGGTGAGCGCCGACCCTGAGAAGCCCGTGCTCACCTTCGACCTGCCCGCTGGCGCGGTGCATCTGCAATTCCAGAACGGCAGCCTGGGAGGGCGCTACGTGCAAACCGCCCACGGCTTTGGCGACATGCTGCCCGTTTACCCACAAGTGACCACACAGGAAGTTTTCGCCTACACCCTGCCTTTTGAGGGCAAAGAAATGAGCATCGCACACCCCGTGCCGTTGCCCGTAGCCGCCGCCGTTCTGATGGCGCCGGAAGGCCAACTTACGCTCAGCGGCCAGGGGTTGACCGATGGCGGCGTACAAAAAGACGAAACCGGCAACACTTTCCGCATCTACAATGTAGCCGCCTTGAACGCCGGTGACACCCTTGCTTTCACCGTGCGGCGTGTAGGCAACGGGCTTTCCCTCGGTGGCAACAAAACCAGCCTTGCCATCGGCCTGCTGGCCCTGGGAGCGGCACTCATTGCCATCGCCGTGGTGCTCACCCGGCGGGAAGGCCCGGCTCCCGCTGCCCCTGCTGCGGCGGTGCCTTCCGAAATTGCCGACGACCCCGACGCGCTGATGGACGCCATCCTCGCGCTGGACGACCTTTACGAGGAAGGCAAAATCGAGGAAGAGGCCTACCGCCGCCGCCGGAAAGCCCTCAAAGACCGCCTGAAGACTTTGCTGGCCGCCGCAGAGGACAAAGCCGACACATGACCGCCGCAATTGCCGTTTCACGCCTCACCAAGCGGTTCGGGCTCAAAACCGTCTTGCGCAGGCTCGATTTCACCGCCGAGCAGGGCGAGTTCGTGGCCTTGCTCGGCCCTAACGGTGCCGGGAAGACCACCTTCCTGCGCATTCTGGCCTCGCTGAGCCGCCCCACCGCTGGCGAGGTGCGCATCGGCGGGGCGCCGCTGCCCCAGGAAGCCGCGGCCGTGCGCCGCAGGCTGGGAGTGGTTTCCCACCAACCGCTGCTCTACGGCGACCTGACCGCCGAAGAAAACCTGCGTTTCTTCGCCCGCCTTTACGGCCTTTCGGAACCGGCTCAACGCATCACCGAAGTGCTGGAACTGGTAGGTCTGGCACGCCGTCGCCACGATTTGGTGCGCACTTACTCCCGCGGCATGCAACAGCGCCTTGCCATTGCTCGCGCGATTTTGCACGACCCCGAAGTGCTGCTGCTGGACGAGCCTTACACCGGCCTCGACCAGGACGCCAGCGCGATGTTAGACGCCGTGTTGCACGAAGTCGCCGCGCAAGGGCGCACCGTGGTGATGACTTCCCACGACTTGAGCCGGGTGGCCGCGCTGGCTTCCCGCTTCGACGTACTTGCCCGCGGCCGCATCGCTGCCTCTGCTTCCCGAGAGGCGATCGCCGACGCCCAACTGCTCGATTTTTACCGCGCCGCCATCGCCGAGGAGGCCTCATGAGCAGCCCCTCATCCGTCACCAGTCTCTGGCAGGCCACCCGCGCCATCGTCTGGAAAGACCTCACTGCCGAGCGCCGCAGCCGCGAGTTGCTCTCGGCTATGCTGGTGTTTGCACTGCTCGTCATCCTCTCTTTCAACTTTGCGCTGGACCTGGACCCCAAAACCCGGGGCAGCGTTGCCAGCGGCGTGTTGTGGGTCACCTTCATTTTCGCCGGCACGTTGGGGCTCAACCGCTCGATGGCAACCGAAAAAGACCGCGGCTGCCTCGATGGGCTGTTGCTCGCTCCCATCGACCGCAGCGCCATTTACTTCGGGAAAGCCATCGCCAACCTGGCCTTCATGCTGATTGTGGAAGCCATCGTCTTCCCGCTGTATAGCGTGCTCTACAATGTCAACCTCTTTTTGCCCGGCCTGCTGCTGACCGTCATTCTCGGCTCGGTCGGCTACGTGGCCGTGGGGACGTTGCTTTCCAGCATGGCAGTGCAGGCTCGAACACGCGACATGCTGCTGCCGATTTTGCTCTTTCCGGTGGCATTGCCGGTGCTGATTGCCGCCGTCAAAGCCAGCGCGGGCTATCTAAGCGGGTTGCCGCTGGAAGAAATCACTCCCTGGCTCAATCTGCTATTGGTGTATGATGTGATCTTCATCGCCGTTGCTTTCATGGTCTTCGACTTCGTTGTGGAGGAATAACGCATGAAATCTACCCCAACCGCTTTGAAAGTGCTCGACGCCCTCAGCGCGCTCTTGCTTGTAGCCGCACTCGGTATGGTGTTCGGCTATGCCCCCACCGAGCGCACGATGGGGCTGGTGCAAAAAGTGTTTTACTTCCACGTCTCAGCGAACTGGGTGGGCATGTTGGGCTTCCTGGTCGCGGCGGTGGCCGGGGGGCTTTACCTTGCCAAAGGCTCCCCCAAATGGGATGTAGTGGAAGTTGCCGCGGTGGAAATCGGTTTGGCGTTTTCCCTCATCGGCATTGTCAGCGGCTCGATCTGGGCCCGCCCCATCTGGAACACCTGGTGGACGTGGGACCCCCGCCTGGTGACGGTCACGGTGATGGAACTGATCTACATTGCCTATTTCATGCTACGCAGCGGCATCGAAGACCCCGACCGTCGCGCCCGCTATGCTGCCGTGTATGCCATTGTGGGCTTTCTAAGCGTGCCGTTGACCTTTCTTTCCA
The DNA here is from genome assembly GCA_011322445.1 of Chloroflexota bacterium. NCBI lineage: Bacteria > Bacillati > Chloroflexota > Chloroflexota bacterium. The sequence continues at coordinate 52,455 of DRMV01000008.1, forward strand.
TCCGCATGTACCGCAGCATCCACCCGGTGGTCATTACCAGCACCAAAGCCGAGCTCTCGCCTCACATGTTCCAGACGTTCATGTTCAGCCTGTTCACCTTCACGGTGGTGTTCGCGACACTGCTGTGGCATCGGGTGCGCCTGGGCGAATTGACCGCTCAGGTGGAACGTCTGCGCCTGAAACTCACCGATTAACGAGGAGCAATCGCATGGTACCTCAAACTGGAAACTACATGATTGCCGGTTACGTGGTCATTTTGGGCGGCATGGCGCTCTATGTGGTGAGCCTGGTCGTGCGCTTCCGCAGCCGCCTGCGCGAACTGGCCGCGCTGGAAGAAGAAGCGGCCCGCGAGTAGCCGATAAAAAAGACTTGGGCCAACACCCACACAGCCGCAGGTGTTCCCCCCGGCCAGCGCTGCTTTGCGCCCCGCCTTGGGGAATGCCCTGCGGCTGTTGCGCGAAAGAGCCCAATCGTTGTCTCATAACCTCAGATCAGCGCGTTTCAACTGCGCCTGCTTCGCAATCTCCGCTCAACGCGCTGCTCCGAAACCTAAGTTTGTTGCCTTCTCAGGGGGAATCCAACACCACGCGCAACACCATGCTATCCGTCAAAAGCGCCACCGGGGCACGGTCGTCGGTAAACACCTCCCCCGCGGCGATATCCAACGCCACCCGATGGGTCGCAGCAAGGTCCATCGAGGTCAGCAAAAGCGGCGGGGCATGGGGTTCCTGACGCAAGGCCGCCTCATTGGCTTCCAGATTGACAAACTGCGTGGGCTGCGCCGTGGCATAAATCACCACGTTGAAAGTATTCGGCACCCGCACCGCATACACCGAGGGGAAAACCGTGTGCAGTGTGGCCGCGATGGCATTTGCCAGGCGGAAATCGCCCGGCGGCGCCCCCACATTGACGGCAACAGCCCCCCGCGGCGTAAGGTGTTGCCGCACCAGTTGGAAAAATTCACGGGTGGTGAGATGCCAGGGGATATAGGGCGGGCGGTAAGCATCCAGCACAATCAGGTCATAACGGTAAGGCGAGCGCCGTAGCCCTACCCGGCCATCTTCGGCGTAGGTATGCAAATTGGGCAAAGCAGCCAGGCCGAAATAGCGTCGCCCTACGCTCAAAATGGCAGGGTCGATTTCATAACCGTCGATGGGCACCGCCCCAAAGACCGCCGTGGCCTGCCGCGCCACCGTGCCTGCCGCCAGCCCCACCACCGCAATGCGATGCACGTCCGCAGGGCGGTAAGGCGGTGCGTTGAAAAACGGCGCGTTCAGGAAAAACATCCACGCTCCGTAATAAGCCAGCCGGGTGGGATGGTAAACTGAATGCACCCCCTGCCCTTCATTCAAACGCAGATAGCGGTAGCCATCCTGCTGCAACACCTGAATGTAATTGTATGCCGATTCCGTCTCGTAAATCTGCCCAGCCGTGCGCTTAATGGGGCCAGAAGCCCAAAAAACCCACAAACAGACAATCAGCAGCGGCATCCAGCCATAGCGCCAAAACGCCCGGCGCTGCTCCATCCACAGGCCGCCTAACGCCGTGAGCGTAAGCAACAACCCCAGCAGCAGGAAAGTGCGTCGCGTGCCCAACAGCGGCACCAGCAGCAAATCGGGCAAGAAAGTGCCCACAAAAGAGCCGAGGGTGGAAAGCGCATACACCCGCCCGGAAACTCTTCCGGCTTCCGAAGTGCGCTTCGTGGCTATACGAATTACGAAAGGGGAAACCATCCCCAGCAAGGTCACCGGCACCACTAACAGCACCAACACCGCCGCGAAAGCCCCCAACAACACCCCCAGCCGCAAAGCATCGAAAGCATCGGCCGCGCGATAAAGCACCGGACGCGCCGCCACCGGCACCAGTGCCACGGCCAGCCCCGCCCACGCCACAATGCGGTAAAGCGTATAAGGGCGCGGGTCGCGGTCGGCCCAACGCCCGCCGAGGAAATACCCCACGGTGAGGTAAAGCAAAATCAGGCCAATGATCGTCGCCCACACCAGGTTGCTGGTGCCGAAATACGCTCCCAACAAGCGCGCCGCGGCCAGTTCCACGGCCAGCGACGCCATGCCGGTCATAAAGGCAGTGAAAAAGAGGTAGGGCATAAGAAAGAGTGTTCCAGTGCTCCGCCGGCTCAGTGGCAGGCCTGCCCTTTATCAAAAGCCGCGATGTTCCACAAATCGCTGGCGGCGCTGGGGTCCGGCACAAAGCCGCAGAAATCGGGGCGGGTGGCGGCAACCCGTGGCAACCGATAGAGCATGATGGAAGGCAAATCGCGCGCCAGAATAGCCTGCAAGTGCGTCATATCCTTGCCAAAACCTTCATCGTCAGGAACACTGTTATTAGCCGCCCGGCAATAGCCATCGAAGTTCGTATTGACATAGGCGGTATCGTTCCATCCTGCCCAGCCCATCGGGAAAGCCTTTTCGTCTTCGTGGGTCTTGCCGAAAATTTTGAGCAACCAGGGCACGTCCTTGATCGTCAACGTGCCATCACCAGGAATCGCGTCCCGCATCCACAACCGGCACTGCGGGCGGTAACTCATTTGCATGGGCACCACGGCGAGGTCAAACTTACGGCCAAAGATAGGGCCATCGGGGCCAGGCGCATAAAGGGCTTTGGGGTCATCCCACAGTTTGACCTTGAGTTCAATGCCACATGCCGCCGCCGATTGCTTGAAGATTTCCGCGGCTTTGGCTTCCCGCGGGGTGTTGGGCGCCCAATAGTTCAAAACCAGTGGGTCCCCCCAGGTAATCGCCGCCGGCTCGCCCTGATAAACCCGCGGCGTGGTGGGGTTGTTGTCGTGATCCACCCAACCGGCAGCCTGAAGCAACGCCGCCCCTCGCTTCGGGTCGTAGGTATATTTAGCAACCTTAGCGTTATACCACTGGCTTTCGGCTGGCACAAAAGAATCCATAACCTCGGCATGACCACCCCACACCTCTTGCACTACCTTCTGGCGGTCGAGGCAATAGGCCAATGCCTGGCGCACCTGAGGATCTCCAAAGAAATCAGGGCGCTCACCCGGTTGCCAGCCATCATCGTAAATGGCGGGGCGCAAATCCAGGTCCAGCCGCTCAAAGGCCGTTCCCTGGGTGTAATAAGCCGCGACCTTACCCTCCTTCTGCAAGACGTCTAACTGGCTACTGACCGAAAGCAAATCGACCGTTTCGTCGAGCACATCACACTTGCCCGCTTGCAAGTCATCCAGGGCTTCCTGCGGGCTTTTGACAAAGCGGAAGACCAGATAATCGAACTTTGGCAACCCCTCAGGGGAGCGGAAATAATGCGGATTACGGGAAAGGCGGATATATTCACCTGCTTTCCAGTCATCAATGACATAAGGCCCCCACCCCACCGGCGCGCGAGTGGCTTCCGGTAGCGCGAGCAGTTCCTTGGGGGCATATTTTGCCCAGAGGTGCGCGGGCAAAGGCATCCAGAAATTGAGGTAATAAGCCGGGTCACGGTAGCCAGGAAGGCCTTTCCACACCACCGTGGTCTTGTCCGTGGCCTTGTAGGCAGCGGTGTGGCGGAGCATATCGGCATAGCGGCCATGTGCGGGGGTATCGGGCGAAGAAACCAGAGTATAGGTGAACACCGAATCGTCGGCCGTGAGAGGCTGCCCGTCAGACCACTTCAAGCCCGGCAGCAGGTGAAACGTGACCTGCATTTGCTCCATATCAACCGCGCCCATATCGTCGGTGTATTTGAGTGCGCAACGGGTGGAATGGCAACCAGCGGGCAAGAAAGACACCCCATCCTTCAAGGTTGTAATCTCGCCCCGCGCGTCCACAATCTGGCTTCCGGGCGCGACTTCCACCTCCACAAAAGCCGCATCGCCGTCGGCCACATTGGGCAGTTTTTCCAAAATCACCGGCTGGAAGCCAAACGTGCGGTATTCCACCGGTCCTTCATACACCGCAGCGAGCACGCTCCGCATGGCCTGCGTATCGCCAGCCAGGGGGTAGAGCGTGTGCGGCTCCTTCCCCATGCAGATGGTCAGGGTCCGCGGGGCGGGGGTAGGCTGCGGCGTGGGAGTAATCAACGCCACCGACGGTGGTTGTGTCGGCTGAGGCACAGCCGTAGGGCTGGGGGCCGCGGTAGGTTGACGGCTGCAAGCCGCCAGCACGACCGTCAACACGAACAAGAACCAAAAACGACGCATAGTACACTCCTGCACGCGCTCACAGCGCGGGGTCGAGTCAGGCTAAAGTATACCATCGCCAAAGAAAACGCCCAACGCGGTCACCGCGCTGGGCAAAAGGGGCAACGGTCAGCCGCCAGGGCTATTGCGCCCACGGCTTCGGAGGCTCAGGATGGTCTTCCCGGTGGCGGCGGGCCTGCACGAGCATCAAAACGCCCAAATAGCCCAGGAACAGGCCCGAGATGCCCGCGAGAAAGGCCACGCCATTGAGCAACCAGGTCGAAGGGAGTACACCTACCACCATCAACATGGGAAGGGCAACACCCACCACTTCCAACACGCCGCCCACCCCAATCAACCGCCAGGGCGAAATCGGACGCATCAAGCCTCCTCACGATACAGCCAGCAAGCGACGTCGTGGTCGGGTGCGACGGAAAAGTGCGGCGGCACCTCGACTTCGCACAAACCTTGAATGGCCTTCTGGCAACGCGGGTGAAAACGGCAACCCGGCGGAGGGGTAATCAAACTGGGCGGTTCGCCCGGGGGGATGTCACGCAACTTAGTCGCATTCTCGGCCAGCGGGTCGGAAATGGCGTTGAGCAGCGCCCAGGTATAGGGGTGTTTGGGGTTGTGCAGAATTTCGCGCGTGCTGGCCTTTTCGATTAATTTACCAGCATACATCACGAAAATCCGCTCTGAGAAGTAACGCACCGTGGAAAGGTCGTGGGTGATGTAAATCACCGACAGGTGGCGCTCCTTTTGCACTTCATCGAGCAGTTTCAAGATTTCCACCCGCACCGAAGCATCGAGCATCGAAACCGGCTCGTCGGCAATGAGCATTTTAGGGTTGCGGATGAGGGCACGCGCAATCACTACACGCTGCTGCTGACCACCGCTGAGCATGTGCGGATATTTGTTGAGGAAATCGCTGGGCGGTGTGACCTTGACCTCTTCCAGACTGCGAATGACGCGTTCCAGACGCTCCTCTTTGTCTTTCATACCGGCCAGAATAAGCGGCTCTTCCAAAATACGGCGAATGGTCATAAAAGGCGGCAACGCGCCGTAGGGGTCTTGCTGCACATAGCCCACTTTCATACGGTAAGCCCGCATGGCTTCTGCGCCGCCTTCCCAAATATCCTGACCTTCAAACAAAATTTGACCCTCATGGGGGTGCACCAGCCCCAGAATGGCCTTCATCAGGCTGGATTTACCACACCCGCTCTCGCCCACCACGGCAATCGCCTCGCCACGCGGCAGATCAAAAGTCACATCATCCACCGCCTTGACGTAACCCGCATGCAGGAAACCAAACCGCTTGAGTTCGTACCAGATTTTGAGGTGACGGACCGAGAGCAACGGCTGATCTTGTGCCTCGGCGGGAGCAGGGACGGCTGCTTGAACCTGTTGTTCGCTCATACCAATCTCTCCGTAAAGGGGCTAAGCGGAAATGCCCGCCAGGGCTTCGGGCGAGGAAACGATTTCATCGGCCTCTTTTTCATACAGCCAGCACTTGACCAATCGGTCGCCCACGCGGAAGGTCGGCGGCTCGATTTTGCATTTTTCCATCGCCAACGGGCAGCGGTCGGCAAAGCGGCAGCCCGTGGGCGGGTCGAGCAGGCTGGGGGGCTTGCCAGGGATGAATTGGAGTTCCTCTTCACCATAAAGTTTAGGCACCGCGGCCATCAGCATTTTGGCATAGGGGTGCAGAGGCTCAGCGAAAAATTCCCCTGCCGAGGAATGCTCCATCATGTGCCCGGCATACATCACCAAAACATCGTCGGCCAATTCGCTGGAAGTCGCCACGTCGTGGGTAATGAGCACAAAACTGGTGCCCTTTTCCCACTTGATACGTTTGAGGACGTTGTAGATGTTCGCCTGGGTAAGCACATCCAGCGCCGAGGTCGGCTCATCCAGCACGATGACCGCGGGGTTGGTAATCAACGCCATCGCAATCACCACCCGTTGCCGCATCCCGCCGCTCAGTTCGAAGGGGTAACGCTCGATGAAGCCATCGGGAACCCCTACGAAGTCGAATACCGCATGCACCCGCTCTAACGCTTCTTCCTGGGTAATACCCTTTTCATGGAGCAGCAAGGGCTCCATGACCTGATCTTTGAGTTTGAGCACCGGGTTCAGGGCGTTCATCGCCGCCTGCGGCACCTGCGAGATCTTCACCCACCGCACCTGCTCGCGGTAAGTCTCATCGTCCATGCTCATGGTTTCCACGCCGTCGATGAACACCTTGCCGGTATAGCGGTTGACGTTGCGGGGCAACAAGCGGGTCAAAGCCCGCCCCATCGAAGTCTTGCCACACCCCGACTCGCCAATAACCACCACGGCGCGATTCTTCTCCAGCGAAAAACTGACGTGGTCCACAGCCTGCACTGTGCCGTGCGTCAGTTGAAAATACAGCACCAGGTCTTCAACCACCAAAGCCTTTTCGCGAATCTCATCAGAGGGAACCATCATCTGCTTCTCTCCTTAGCAAACTACTCTTGCCGCAACCGCGGGTTGAAAATACGGTCGAGGGCAAAGCCCAGCAAGGCAAACCCCAGGCCCGTGATCATCAACAGCACCGACGGCTCCAGAATCCAATAATACAACCCTTTATACAAAGCCGCATTCGCTTGAGCATCCTGAATGATCTTGCCCCACGTTGGCAATACCGGGTCGCCAATGCCCAACACCGCCAACGAGGCTTCCAGGAAAACAAAACTGGGAATCGCGCTGATGAAACCCGGAATCAGCATGGGCAAAATACGGGGAATCAGGTAGAGGAAAATGATGCGGCTGTTCCCCGCCCCATAAGCCTGGGCGGCCTCAATGTACGGGGATTCCCGCAGTTGCAGGAACATGGCGCGGTACGATTTAATGCCCGCGCCAAAAATGCTCAAGGCGATTGTGACCAACATTATCACCCATAGGCTGCGCGAGACGAAAATACCCACCATGATCAAAATCGGCAGGAACGGCAGCACCATGTTAATTTCGGTAATACGCTGGATGAGGTCATCCACCACGCCGCCGTACCACACACCAATGGCAGCAATAATCATGGTCGCCAGCCCAATCACCAAGGCAGAAATCAAACCAAAGGCCATGGCCACCGGCGTGCCCCACAACAGCCCCACCATTAAGTCGCGCCGCAGGTGGTCGGTGCCGGCAATGCCGTACACGCCACCGTAGACCAGCAGCTCGGCCTGCACATCGTCCTGAGGCGAGAATGTGATAACCGAAAGCTGCAACTTGTAATGGCCTTTGAGGGGGCGCAGGCTCTTCTGATCCACCGGCTGGGAAGTATCCTTGGGCAAGGAAGCCGGATCAACGAGCAGGCCAATATCTGCCGGAATATCCACATGCAACATCCGGCGCACCCGTCGCGCCAGGTCCTTATCCTGCCCCATGTGGAAACTATACCCCTGGGTCACAATGAAGTTCCCTAAACGGAACTTCCTCCCATCGGGGGTAATCCATTCCCCGGAAACAAACGGCTGTTTGGCCGCGTAGGTAGGGTAAAAGTAAACCACAATTTCGGGCGGGAATTCATCGGCCGTATAATCAAACTCATAAGTCAGTTCAATTTGTTTCCCATCGCCCAACTTCTTCTCGGTTCGCTGGACCTCGCCTTCTTTCCGGGAATCCAGGTCAATGGTGGTCGGCAATTTCTTGGTACGGAAATAGTTCACCCATGAAGGCGGCACCATCTTAGGGTTCCGGTACCAAACCTCACTGGTTCCCCGCCACAAATAAACCGCTCGATGATAGGGGATAGCAATAACGGCGTAGAGAGCCACCCCCAACAGCGCCACGATGATCAAGGTGCCTACAATCGCCGAGGGGTAATACTTCAACTCACGGAAAAAGGATTTCAAAAATCCCATGCTTCACCTCTCCGACGGTGGTAATCTCAGCCCTGACGAGACGAACCCACCCTTACCCGCGGGTCCAGGAGTGCGTAGATGATATCCAGCAAGAACACCGAAATTGCCAGCAAGTAAGCATAGATGATGGTATTGCCAACAATCACGGGCACGTCTTTCATACCAATGGCCTGGTAATACAAGCGGCCATTGCCCGGCCAGTTGAACACCGTCTCGAAGATGATGGCACCCATCCACAATGTAATCACGCTCAACAAGAAGTTCGTCACAATTGTGGGCAGGGTCGGTCGCAAAATGTAGCGACGCTCCAACATACGAGCAGGCAAACCTTTCGCGCGGGCCAGGTCAACGTAGTCTTCGCTGGAGTAAATCAAGAAGAAGGTGCGGTTGCCATACACCCCAATGAAGTGGGAACTCAGCAGCATGGCGCCCAACGGCAAAACCATGTGCTTAGCCACGTTGAGGGCATAGAGCCATGCCGTGGGCGGCTTTGGTGCATCCACCATTCCCCCGAATGGCAACCATCCTAACCACGCAGCAAACACCAGGATGAGGAAAATCCCATAAAACCATGCCGGTGCCGCCGAGAGAGGGGCCATTGTAATGTATATCTTATCTAACCAACTGCCATACTGACGAGAGAGCGCCAAACCAATAAACAAATTGAGGAAAAATATCAGAAAGAATGATGTTCCCATCAACAACAAGGTTGGTGGGAGGCGCTCCAAAATAATCGCTTTGACCTGACGTGAGCCAGAATCGCTCACCATGAACTGAGCACGACCGAGGTTCAGCGTCATTGCGTCTCGCAAGAAATACAGGCTGCGAATGAGGAAGGGCTTGTCTAAGCCCAAACGCTCAGCCTCCAGCCGAACCTTCTCTTCAATCATTTTCTTTTTCTGGGTTGTCGGAACGTTTCTCAACGCCGGGTCGCGCATGATTTTCATACCAATTTCTTCACGCAGCTGGCTCATGCGCAACTTATCCACATAGCCCCCCATATTCGCCACCAAAATCGTGATGTAAACGCCAATGACCGTGGTGATGAACAACAGAATGAGTTTGAAAGTCAGGTATCGTGCAAAACGCTTTGCACTGCCCATAAAGTGTCTCCTCCGCGGCAGAACCCGCCTGTTCCTTCAAAGCAAAAAAGGCCAGTGGGGGCAGCCCCCCACTGGCCTCTTCAAGAACGAACTTACGGCGCTACAACCACAAAGTCAAAGGAAGCGACGCCGGGCACCGCAACGGCCTTGGAGACCGCCACGACTTGCAGTTTCAGCGAGCCAGCGGTGAACTTGGAGGTCACGTCGCCAGGAATGGAGATCTGGTACGTGCCTTCCTCGGTCATCTTGGCTTCGCCACGGGTCAGCATGTTGCCGTTTTCGTCGAAGACCAGGTATTCCACTTTCTCCAACTGGTCCGACGGATACGGCTTGTCCTTGAAGGTGACGTAAGCATCGAAGGAAGCATCCTTGCCCTGGACAACCTGCGCGTCGCCGTCGATTTCCACGGTCGCCAGCATGGGCGCACCGAAGATCGACCACTTCGCGGAGTCATCCGGGAAGTCGGCGTAGCGCTTCAAGACCGCGGTCTTGTTGGTGGTGTCCACCTGGGTGAGGATGAAGGGGCCATTACCAACCCAGAAGTGACCGTATTCTTTGTAGAACTTCTGCAGGTTGGCGTAGCGGGTCTTCGCCTCGTCGGTGGTGATGTAGTTCTTCAGCGTGGGGGCGTAAGGAATCGTATTGTTCTTGGCGGCCTCATCCAGATACTGAGCCAGGATCTTCAGGCTCGGGCCAGCGATGAAGCTCGTCCACTCGGCCTTCTTCTTGTCAGCCTTGTCGCTGGAGAAGGCCAGTTTGCCATCGGCCTCAGCCGCAGCAGCGACGGAGAGCACGTCCCAACCCTGGGCGTGTTGCGGGAACCAGGTGGTCACCAGGTTCTCGGCATCCAGCGTGGCCACGCCATCGTCGTAGGTCGCGATGGTCAGCGGGTCGGTGGAGACGATCTTCACACCCTTGAAGTGGCTGAGATAAGCAGCCAGGTTGTCCGCAGCGCTCTCGTCGTAGATGGCGCTATCTTTCTTGCCGCGGTCAAAGGTGAGGATCATGTTGTACACGAAGTCGCCCAGCGAGAGGTGGCTGCCATCCTGCCAGGTCACCTTCTGGAAGAGGTCCTTCGGGTAGGTCACGATGGAGACCATCTTGGCCGTCTTGTAGAGGTCTTTGCCGGCCAGGTCGAAAGTAGCGGCATCCTGCTGAGACAGGAAGTCCACACCGTAGGCAGCCAGCGCAGCGGCCTTGTCGTCGGCCTTGTTGATCTCGGCGACTTTGTCGGTCAACGCCTTCGCAGCGTCCTTGTCCTTGAAGTAGGCTTCGACGTCGACGTCCACGCCGTAGGCTTTCGCCAGGTCGGCCAGGTACGCCTTCACCGAATTCTCGTCAATGGTCTCAACTTTGCTCGCCAGATCTTTCGCGGTCGCCTTGGCCTTGTCAACCTTGTCCTTGGCGGCCTGGATCTTGGCGTTCATTTCATCGGCGGTGATCCACTTCTGGTTCTTGGCGTCCCAGTCAACCCAGGCGTCACCGGGCACGTCAATCTTGTCCACGAACTTCAGGTCAACCCAGTCGAGGGTCTTCTGCACCGGGGTGCCCTTGACCACATCGATTTCGGCCTTCTCGATGCGCTCGGGGCGAGCCAGGCCAGTGTACGGATCCATGAAGACACCCTTGTCGTTGGTCGCAGCCTGCACGGCCAAGTCGTAGGCCCAGTTGCTGCCGTCGACAGGGTTCCACGGATCGATGAAGAGGCTCTTCTCGGCAAACTTGACCGTACCACCGGTCTTGTCAGCCCAGCGGATGGTGTAAGGCCAAATGTCAGAACCGCCAATGCCTGCCGCCAGGTCGTAGGCCACGCTCAGCCCCTTGCGATAGGGCTGGAAGCCAGTCAACATCACCACGAACATGTGGGTGTTCCAGGCGGTGAACATCTCGGCGGCCTTGCGCATCAGTTCGGTGCGTTCCTGGATGGTGTCGTACTGACCATTCCAGAGCTTCTTGGCAATCTCGAAGGCTTCCTTGGGCGGGTTGTAGGCCTGCCACAGCGGCACGCCGATGCCCAGTTTGGTGTAGAAGAAGCCCCAGTTGGAAGACTCGTCACGCGGAATCGCGGAGTTGCCCCACCCACCGATGTAGAGGTTCCAGGTGCCGTCGGTGGGGTCACTGCCAAACACGATGGGGCTGGTCTCGTCGCGCGTCTTGTACTGGCGGTCGACGGTGAAGCCAGCCTTTTCCAACTGGTCAGAGAAGAGGTCACCGATCTGCTTGTTTTTCCAGAGGTCGGTGCGGATGAGGAAGTGGACTACAACGGGCTCGCCGTTCATGTACCACTTGCCGTCTTTCATCTCCGCGCCCAAAGCCTGCATGCGCTCGGCGATCACTTTGTCACCCTTTTCAGGGTTGTAGCGATATTTCGCCTCCAGTGCCTTCATCGTGTCGATGATGTTCACGTAGTCAGGCATGTTGGGCGAAAGTGCGCTGTACATCGGGGTCGCCAACCCGCCCTGGATGTTCTTCGCCACGTATTCGCGGTCCAGCAGCCAGTGCAGGGCTTCGCGGATCTGAGGATCATGGAAGGGGTTGAAGCCTTCCTTGAACTCAGTGGGGTTGACATGGATGTCAACCATGCTGCCGGTGGCCGTCTGGGCGGCTTCCAGGTCAGGGTTGCTCTTGACCTCTTTCAGCAGGTCGGGGTCAGTGAGCGTGTCGGCGTAGATATCCACATCGCCAGCCTTCAAGCGGGCAATCGCCTGCTCCTGGTCGAAGGTGGAAACCACGACCTCATCCACCCAGGCACCGGTGTGCGGCTTGGGGGTGGGGGTCGGCGGAGGCGTCGTCGGCTGCGGCGCCTGCGTCGCGGCCTCAGTCTGCTGAGGCGCAGGGGTCGGCGTCGCCTTCGGAGCGCAGGCGCCCAACACCATCGACGCCGCGATCAACAGGGCGAACACCGTAAACCAGAAACGCTTGCTCATCTTTCTCCTCCTAAAAGGTTAGGTAGGGAATAAAACGGGAACTACAGGGGACTCGTACGCGTCGCGTCACACTCTTCCGCTGTCTGCACCACCTCCTTTCGTCTCATTACGCGGTGTAAAAATAGCACAAACACCGATGGAAGTCAAGAAACGCTACGCCTTGCACCTGCCTATGCGAAAGGCCTGGGGGGCACGTCGGCCCCCACAGGCCATATCTGCCACTCTCTTACGGCGGCGGTAGCACCGTCCACGGGTTGATAAAGCCGCCTTTGTAGCGCACTTCAAAGTGCAAGTGTGGGCCAGTCGAATTGCCCGTCGAGCCACCCAGGCCAATCAATTGCCCCTGAAAAACGCTCTGACCGCAATGCACATTGACCTGGCTCAAGTGCGCGTAAAGCGTCTGATAGCCGTTACCGTGGTCGATCATGATCATGTTGCCATAACCCACGGTCGACCAGCCTGCAAACACCACCACGCCCGCATCGGCCGCATAGATAGGGCCGCCAACCCACGTCGCCAGGTCCACAGCCAGATGACTGGGGCCATAATTGTTGCCCACCAGGCGATGGAGCGGCGTCGGCCAGACAAACGTCCCGCTGCCCACCGCGCCCGTGTAGCCGCCAGGGCAGGCGCCCGGCCCAAGGTAACCCAACGACACGCCAGCCTTGCCGCGCGGAATGGTCGGCACCACCCACTGCTTGAAGGGGCGGCGGCCACCAGGCACCATCACCCACGTGCCGGGTTCCACCTTCGGGTTCAACGGGTCAATGTGGTTCCCTTCAAAATCCCGAATGGCTTCTGGGGTGCTGTGGAACTTCCTGGCTACACTTTCAAAAGTGTCGCCCTTTTCCCACTTGTAATACACGCCGTTGACCGGCGGAATTTTGAGTTTCTTCCCCGGCGCAAGCAAGTCGGGGTTGTCGCGCAACACACCATAATTAGCCCACAGCAGGGTTTCCGGCGTGATGCCAAAACGGCGGGCAATGCTGAACAACGAATCGCCCATTTGTACGGTGTAGTCAATGACATCAACCCGCGAGCGCGCCGGGATGATGGTGTGCAACAGGAAATCCCGATGAATGCCCGTGCTCGTCGGGTTGTCGATCAACGGCGGCATGACCACAGGCACACCGCCACTCCCCTCGGGGGAACTCAAAGGGCCAGAAGCCCACGCTGCACCCAACGGCAGCAACAGCACCACCGCGGCAAGCAGCACAGCAACCAGCCCGTGTAGTTTACGTAACATGGCTAAATCTCCTCGTGAAGCGTTTCCAGGAATTCCATATTATCGCGCGTCTTGCGCAAACGCTCCAGAATCGCTTCGGTTGCCATTGTGATATCCATGCCCGCGCCATGGGGCGGCGGGGTAATCATCTGCTGGAACATGCGGCGCATCAGCCACACGCGTTGCGTGATGTCGGGGCCAAGCAACACCTCTTCTCGGCGGGTGCCCGAGCGCTCAATATCGATCGCCGGGAAGATGCGGCGTTCCTGCAGCCGCCGCGAGAGGTGCAATTCCATATTGCCCGTACCTTTGAACTCCTCATACACCACATCGTCCAGCCGCGAGCCGGTATCGACCAGACAGGTAGCGATAATGGTCAGCGAACCGCCATCCTCAATATTACGCGCCGCCCCAAAGAACTGCTTGGGCGGATACAGCGCCGAAGGGTCAATACCGCCGGAAAGCGTCCGGCCCGAGGGTGTGACCACCAAATTGTAAGCCCGGGCCAGCCGAGTGATGGAATCTAACAAAATCACCACATCGCGGCCAATTTCTACCAGGCGCTTGGCGCGCTCTAAGGCAACCTCGGCCACACGCACATGCTCTGTCACCGGCTCGTCGAAAGTCGCCGCAATCACTTCAGCGTCCACTGAGCGGTCCATATCCGTGACTTCCTCAGGCCGCTCGCCGATCAGGGCCACCATCAAATGCACGTCAGGGTAACGCTGCGAAATGGCATTGGCAATCTGCTTGAGAATGGTGGTCTTACCTGCCTTGGGCGGCGAAACAATCAAGCCACGCTGGCCGCGCCCGATCGGTGCCACCAGATTGATCAAACGGGTAGCCAGGGCATGCCGGTCGGTTTCGAGGTCAAAGCGCTCGTCGGGGTAAATCGGCACCAGCGACTCGAAACGCGGGCGGTGCAACGCCTCTTCGGGCGGCAAGCCATTGATGGTTTCGATTCGGCTCAGGCCATAATAGCGGCCACTTTCCCGCGGGGGGCGCACATAACCAATGATCAAATCCCCGTTCCGCAAATTGTAACGGCGAATCTGCGTCGGCGAGACGTACACATCATCTGGGCCGGCACGGTAATGCTGCGTGCGCAGGAAGCCCACGCCCTCGTTCATAATTTCCAGCACCCCACCGCGGAGTTCCAACCCTTCCGCTTCGGCCTCGGCTCGGCGGATGGCAATCAGCAGTTCCTCTTTCTTCATCCGCCACGCGCGGGGAATGCCCATTTCACGGGCTTTTTGGCGTAAGTCGGCCAACGAATGTTTTTGCAGTTCTGAAATCTCCATATTGTCAATCCGTTTCAAAAGGAATGCCGCCGTCCACAGCCAACTGCCGGACAGCCTTCGAATACACACCACAAAGCCGGCCTCGCCGAGGCCTCTTTGGGAACATGCTCATTTACATCGCAAGGGGGAAGAAGGGGGAATAGTCATCACAACATCAGCGCGCTTTTCAACCACCGCCGCGCAGCCGCATTATAGCACGCCCCGAAAGGTTGTGCAAGCATCGACGCAAGGAAAAACACAGTTTCAGCGCGATGCTTGACGCCCTTCCGAAAGGCTGCTATAATTTCGCCCGCACCCGAAAGGGGCATCCAACATTGCGGGGTGGAGCAGTGGAAGCTCGTCGGGCTCATAACCCGAAGGTCGCAGGTTCGAATCCTGCCCCCGCTACCTGAAAACGCCGTCCTCTCAAGGGCGGCGTTTGGCGTTTCAGGCATTGGCCTGATGCAACAAAGGCGCACCCCGCAACCCGGCCAGCAAATTCGCCACCGCCACTTCGGCCATCCGGCGGCGGGTGGTGTGGGTTGCCGAACCAATGTGCGGCGTAATCAGGCAGTTTGGCAGGCGATAAAGGGGGTGTTCAGGCGGCAACGGCTCCGGGTCCGTCACATCCAGGGCTGCCCCTGCAATCCAGCCTTCCCGCAACGCCCGCACCAGGGCTTCAGTCTGCACCACCGGCCCGCGTGCCATGTTCACCAGATAAGCGGTGGGCTTCATGCGTCGCAGGGCGGCTTCCCCTACCATGCCCCGGGTTTCAGGCGTTAGCGGCACATGCAGGCTGAGAAAATTGCTTTCGGCTAAGAGCGTCTCCCACGGCACACGTGCAGCATCCCAGGCGGCCTCGGCTTCCGGCTTCGGTGAACGGCTGGTGTAGAGAATCCGCATTCCAAAGGCATGGGCGCGGCGGGCCACAGCAGCCCCAATCTGCCCCAGGCCCAAAATGCCCAGGGTGCTGCCGTGCAATTCAGCCCCCAGCCAGGCGTCAGGGCGCCACAACCCCCAGCGGCCCGCGCGGGCATCTTCCGCCGCAGTCAACACCCCGCGCACCATCGCCAGCAAGAGGGCAAAGGTCATATCGGCCACCGCCTCGGTCAGCACCCCCGGCGTGTGTCCCACCACAACGCCTCGGCGGGAACAAGCCTCTAAATCGATGTTGTCGACCCCTACAGCAAGGTTGGAAACCACCTTCAAGCGCGGCATTTGGGCCAGCAAAGCCTCATCCACGGGGTCAATGAGCCATGTCAACAACCCTTCGACCTCGGCAAAGTAGGGCCGCAGGCTGGCATCCACACCCGCGACGTCAGCGGGGCCAATCACCAAACGCACCGCCGCGCGCAACGGCGCCACCCAGGTTTCGGGCATGGGATGTGTCAAAATCACCAGGGGCTTTTGTGGCACAAATCACCTCCAGAGGTGGACTTGTCGCGATTGTATCACGGCCAGCGTTTTTCTCGCTGCCCTTGACAAATTCGCCATTTTCACTACAATTTCCCCAACCTGGGGGCGGTACAACAGCATGGGAGAGTAGCGGCTGAGTCTCACGGTAGCCCGGCACGCCGCCGTGAGATAACGAGGTGGAGGTTCCACTCCGCGAGGAGTGTGCTAACCCCGGCTTTAGGCCGGGGGAAAATCGGGTAGATCAGCGGATGCCTCCGAGGCCTGGCCACGGGCCTCCTCTTCCCCTTCAGAGCAAGAACGCACCCGAAAACCATCCGGCGACGGGCGGGACAAGGGGCGTTCAGTGGCACAGAGCGCCGCGGCGCTCTGTTGTGGTATGGAAGGGGCACCACCCGTGGGCTACCGGAAAGCCATTGTTCCGGAATGCAACCCCCAGGGGAACCCCCGCGGGGTTGTTGTGTTTTAATCGCTTCTTTCGTAAGGAGGAAACCATGGCGAAGCACGAACTTCTCTCACGCGTCCAAGAAGATGGGGTCAAATTCATTTCCCTGCAATTCGTCGACGTGACAGGCGCCGTCAAGAGCGTGGATATTCCGGCCTCGCGGCTGGACGAAGCGCTGGAAGATGGCATCTGGTTCGACGGCTCTTCGGTCGAGGGGTACGCCCGCATTCAGGAAAGCGATATGTGGCTGATTCTCAACCCCGAGACCTACGCCGTGCTGCCGTGGTCGCCGGAAGAGCGTCGCCGGGCGCGCATCTTCTGCGATGTTTATCACCCCGACGGCACACCCTTCGAAGGCGACCCCCGCGGGCGCCTCAAGCGCTACCTCCAGGCGTTGCAAGAGAAACACGGCTGGGTGTTCAACATCGGCCCTGAACCCGAGTTCTTCCTTTTCAAACGCAACGGCGGCGACGCGCTTCACCCTGTGCCTCACGATGTCGGCGGCTACTTCGACTTTTCCGCCAACGACGAGGCCGTACGGGTACGCACCGAACTCATGGAGGCCTTGACCGGTATGGGCCTGAACGTCGAAATGGGGCACCACGAGGTCGCCCTGGGGCAGCACGAAATTGACTTCCGCTTCGCCGATGCCCTCACCACCGCCGACAACGTCTTGACCATGAAATATACCGTCAAGGCCATCGCCCACCAGCACGGGTTGGTTGCCTCTTTTATGCCCAAGCCCATCTTCGGCATCAACGGCTCGGGAATGCACTGCCACCAGTCGGTCTTCGACACCGCGGGCGAAAACCTGTTCTACGATGCCAATGACCCCTACCATCTTTCCAAACTGGCCTACGGCTTCATCGCCGGGCAACTGAAGCACGCCCGCGCCCTGGCCGCGGTAGTCGCCCCTACGGTCAACTCTTACAAACGCTTAGTGCCCGGCTACGAAGCGCCGGTTTACATCGCCTGGGCGCAGATCAACCGCTCGGCGCTCATCCGCATTCCGCGGTACACCCCCGGTCGTGAAAAAGCCACCCGCGCCGAACTACGCTTCCCCGACCCCTCGGCCAACCCTTACCTGGCCTTCCTGGTGATGATTGCCGCGGCGGTGGACGGCATCGAAAACGGTATCACCTGCCCGCCGCCCATGAACAACGTCAACCTCTACGAACTTTCTCCCGAAGAGCGCCGCGCCAAAGGCATCCGCGAACTGCCCGGCTTCCTGAGCGAAGCCCTCGACGAACTGGGAGCCGACACCGTGCTGCGCGAGGCCCTGGGCGACGTGCTCTACGATGCTTTCATGCGCGCCAAGCGCGCCGAAGTGGAAGCCTTCCGCATGCGCGTCACCGATTGGGAAGTGGAACGCTACCTGGAAACGGCCTAACCCCCCGAACCCGCCTGACCTGCCGGGCCCGGGAACCCCTCCGGGCCCGTTTGCTTTCCCAAAGCAGGCCGTTTTCTGATAAAATGAAGCAAACCACGGCAACGGCACACGCCGGAGGACTTATGAGCACCTGGCCCGGAAAATTCGTCATCGGCATCACCGGCAACATCGGCACAGGCAAAAGCGTCGTCCGCAAAATGCTGGAACACCTGGGGGCCTACGGCATCGACGCCGACGCCTTAGGGCACCGCGCCATCGCCAAAGGCGCACCCGGCTATCAGCCCCTGGTAGACACCTTCGGGCAGTGGATTTTAACCCCCAACGGCGAAATCGACCGCCGCAAACTGGGACGGCTGGCTTTCGCCGACCCCGAAATCATGCGGCAACTGGAAGCCATCATCCACCCGCTGGTCGGCCAGGCCGTGGACTGGCTGGTGCGCCGCAGCCCCAAGCCGGTCATCGCTATCGAAGCCATCAAGTTGCTGGAAAGCGACCTTCGCAAACATTGCGATAGCATTTGGGTGGTCACCGCGCCCCCCGAAAAGCAACTCGAGCGGCTGCTCAAGAAACGCGGCATGACCCGCGAAGAAGCCGAACAGCGCATCAAAGCACAAGGCTCCCCGAGCGCCAAAATCGCCGCGGCCGATGTCGTGATTTACAACGACGGCTCGTTTGAAAAAACGTGGGAACAGGTCAGGAAAGCCTGGAAACTGGTGGTGCCGCAAAAAGCCGAAGGCACCCGCCCTATCACCCTGGCCGTGCAGCGTTCCGAGGTGCTCAAACCGGGGCAAAAAGAGAAGCCCGCCACCGTGCCGTTGAAGGTCAAAAAAGCCGGCCCCAAACAGGCCGGCGAAATTGCGGCCTTCCTGAAAAAAGCCACCAACAAAGAAATTTCACGCGCCGAGGTGCTGGCTGCCTTTGGCGAAAAGGCCTACCTGCTGCTTTACCGCGGCGACGAGGTGGTGGGGCTGCTGGGATGGCAGGTGGAAAACCTGGTTTCCCGCATCAACGAATTTCACCTGCTGCCCGAGGTGCCACTGGCAGCCGCGGCTTCGCTGATGCTGGCTGAAATGGAACGCGGCTCCAAGGAACTGCAATGCGAAGCAGCGTTGCTTTTCCTCCCCCCGGCAATGGCAAAACAAACTGCGCTCTGGAAGCAACTCGGTTACACACCTCGCAAGCCCGAAAGCCTGGGGATGCGAGCATGGCAGGAGGCCGCCCGGGAATCGCAACCACCGGGCACCGTTTTGCTCTTCAAGCAACTTCGCCAAGATAGGGTGCTCCAGCCGCTCTAAATAGCGAGGGCAGCGCCACGGCTTCCGAAATTTTGGTAGAATAAACCCGACCGCAAGCCTTTCCGGGGCGCCCTTGGGGCGCCTTCACTTTTGTCTTGCTATCTTCACACACAAGGCGGTTTGCTATGAGTCATGGTCGCAAAATGTCCGTCACCCTGAGCCGCGGCATGGGGCTGATGGACGTCACGATGATTGGTGTGGGGGCAATGATCGGTGCAGGCATTTTCGGCCTCACCGGCATTGCCGCCGGCGAAGCAGGCCCCGTTGGCCTGCTGTTGGCGTTCTTCCTCAACGGCATCATCACCAGCCTCACCGGCCTTACCTACGCCGAACTCGGCTCGGCCATTCCCGAGGCAGGCGGCGGCTATCTCTGGGTGCGTCACGCCCTTTCGCGCTTCTGGGGCTTTTTTGCGGGCTGGATTTCATGGTTCAGCCACTCGGTTGCGTGCAGCCTCTATGCCGTCATTTTCGGCACCTTTTTCGTCGAACTGCTCAAACTGGGCAACATCCATTTCAGCGAAACGCCCATTTTCCTCGGCCTGAGCGTTGAAGATTTAGCCATCAAGGTCTTCGCCCTGCTGGTGGTCGCGCTGTTCATGTACGTCAACCTGAAAGGGGCTTCTGAAACCGGCACCGTCGGCAACGTGGTGACCATTTTCAAAATCGTGGTGCTGCTGGTGCTGGTAGGCTTTGGCATCAAAGCAATGATGAACATTCCCAACTGGCCCGACCACTTCTTGCGCGACCCCAGCCCCTTCCCCCACGGCATTTGGGGGGTATTTGGCGCGATGGGGCTGACTTTCGTAGCCTTCGAAGGCTATGAAATCATCGCCCAGAGCGGTGAAGAACTGAAAGACCCCGGGCGCAACCTGCCCAAAGCCATCTTCTACTCCATCATCATCGTGGTTGCCATCTACCTGCTGGTGGCTTTCGTTGCCGTGGGCGCCCTCACCCATGCCGAAACCGGCGGTCTGCCCGCGTGGATGTACCTCGGCAAGGAAGGCGACCGCGCCATGATCCGCCTGGCGACCCACATCATGCCTTACGGCACGCTGATCATGATTCTGGGCGGCCTGGCTTCTACCATCTCGGCGCTCAACGCCACGGTGTATTCCAGTTCGCGGGTTTCCTTTGCCATGGGGCGCGGCGGCGACCTGCCCGCCCTTTTCGGGAAGGTGCACCCCCGCAACCGCACGCCTCACATGGCGATCCTTTTTAGCGGCCTGCTGATTGGCTTCATGGCCGTGGCCCTTCCGGTAGCCGACGTCGCCAGCGGGGCTTCCCTCACCTTCTTGATGCTCTTCTTGCTGACTAACATTTCCCTCATTCAACTGCGTAAAACCCAACCCGACCTGGAACGCCCCTTCAAAGTGCCGTGGGTGCCTGCGCTGCCCCTCCTCGCGATTGCCGTGCAAGGCTTCCTGGCTGTGGACCTGCTGCGCGCCAGCCCGATTGCCTGGGGTGCGACCATTCTCTGGATTTTGCTGGGCATTTATCTCTTCCGGCGCTGGGGCGGCCGCGAAGAAGCCCAGAAAGAAGCCGACACCATTTTGCTGGAAGAGACCATCGCCGAGCGGCGCTTCTCCATTCTCGTGCCGGTGGTTTCGGCTACCGAAGGCCGAGAAATCGCCAAACTGGGCGCAATGCTTTCCTATTATTACGATGGCGAATTGTTCGCCTTGCACGTCGTGCGGGTGCCGCACCAGTTAAGCCTGCACGATGGCCGGGCCTTCCTGAAACAAGGCCGCCCCCTGCTGGAAGCCGTGGTCGAGGTGGGACAAGAATACGATGTGCCGGTGCGCACCCAGTTGCGGCTGGGGCGCAAAGTCGCCCGCTCGATTGTGACCGCGGCGCAGGAACGCCACGCCGACCTGATGCTACTGCACTGGCCCGGCTATTCCGAAACCCGCGATGCTCACCTCGGCAGCATCATCGACGCTATTTCATCCAACCCACCCTGCGACCTGGCCGTCGTGCGGCTGGTCAAGCCCGTTACCCCGCCGCGGCGCATCCTGGTGCCTGTGGCCGGAGGGCCGCACACCCAACTGGCCGTGGAAATCGCGGTCGCGCAGGCGGTTTACACCGCGGAAAAGGCGCTCAAACCCGGCGAGCCGCCGCCCCAAATTGTGGCGCTCCACCTCGTGCCGCGCGACGGCGATATGAAAGCCGCGGAAGAACGCCAACGCGCCCTGATGGAGCAGCTGACCACCATCACCGACTTCCCAGTGGAATTGCGCATTTTGCCGGGCGACGACGTCGTGCAGGGCGTGCTTTCCTATGCGAAAGAGCGCCAGTTCGAGCAAATCGTCATCGGTGCTTCCGAAGAAGGCTTTTTAGAGCAAGCCGTCTTTGGCACCATTCCCCAACGCATTGCCCAACAGGCCGAAGTCAATGTCATCATGGTCAAACGCTACAACCCCCTCAAGCACGGGCTGCTGGGGCGCCTGAAGCGCAATCGCGAGACCCGCTAACCTCTTCCCTGGGGTCTGCCTGCCACGCTTATGGCCTACTGTTACGAATACCCTCGCCCTGCTGTTACGGTCGACATCGTCGCCTTCACCGTGCGGCAAAACCGGCTGCACGTCTTGCTCATTCGCCGCGGGCGTGCCCCATTTGCCGGCAAATGGGCCTTGCCGGGCGGCTTCGTAAGCATGGAAGAATCCCTCGAAGCGGCTGCCGCGCGTGAACTGGCCGAAGAAACCGGCGTCGAAAACGCCTACCTGGAACAACTTTACACCTACGGCGACCCCGAGCGCGACCCTCGTGGGCGGGTAATCACGGTGGCTTACTTCGCACTCATCCCGGCCGATGCCACAGTGCGCGCCGAGGGGGGCGACGACGCGGCGCAGGCGTGCTGGTTCCCCATTGACGACTTGCCGCCCCTGGCTTTCGACCACGGCAAAATCATCACTTACGCTCTCCGCCGTCTGCGTTACAAACTGGAATACACCGCCGTGGGCTTCCAGCTCTTGCCGGAAACCTTCACGCTCAGCGAACTGCAACAGGTTTACGAAATCATCCTGGGGGAAAAACTGGACAAACGCAACTTCCGGCGGCGGATTTTGCAATCGGGCGTCATCGAGGCCACGCCGCACTACCAGCGCGGCCGGGAAGGCCGCCCCGCGCGGCTCTACCGCTACAAACCCGATGCCGTAGCCGAAGTCAAAGCGCGGCGGCTGTTTCCCTAAAACTGTGCACCGGGCACCGTGCACCATGCACAGGGCACAGGGCATCCTGGCATCTCCTCATCCCCTCAGCACCTCATCCCTCACCACTTTCCCATCCGCCAGCACCACTTTCCGGCGGGCATATTCCCACGCCAGCCGCTCGTCGTGGGTGATCATCACGATGGTCACCCCCTGCTGGTTGAGGGCGCGCAAGCGGTCCATCAGCGCGTAAGCCGTGTTGCGGTCCTGCCCAAACGTCGGTTCATCCAAAATCAGCAGGCGCTGCCCGGCTGCTAGCATGGTGCCCACGCTCAGCCGCCGCTTTTGCCCCTGGCTGAGGGTGAAAGGGTTGCGCTCGGCGTGGGCGGTGAGATGAAAATCATCCAGCAGCGCCTCGACCCGCTCGCGCACGCGCGCTTCGGGCCAGCCGCGCACCTTCAGGCTATACGCCAGTTCATCCCACACGCGGTCGGTGACAAACTGATGCTCCGGGTTCTGGAAGACAAAGCCCACCAAATCGGCCTGCTCGCGCGGAGAAAGCGCGGTTCGCGGTTTCCCAAACAGGCGCACCTCACCCGCCTGGGGCCGCGGCAGCAACCCGGCCATGTGCAACGCCAACGTCGACTTCCCCGCCCCATTCGCGCCCATCAGCGCCACGAAATCGCCCTGGGGGATGCGCAAATTCACCCCCCGCAGCACCGGCGCGCCCTCGGGGTAGGCAAATTCCAGGTTACGGACTTCCACCGCGGGCGGTGCATCGTTCAAAGCCGGGAAGGCATCGAGCAAGGGCCGGCGCCCGGCGCGCGGGTCGAGGTGAGAGGGCACCCAGATGCCGGCTTCCAGAATTTGGGGCAAATGGGCTTCCAGAGTCGCGGTGGGTTCCCCAGCGGCCAGCAGCCGCCCGGCTTCCCCCAAAAAGAGCACCCGGTCAGCCAGGTGCCAGCAGGCATCCAGCTTGTGCTCAATGAGCAAAATGGTATGCTCGCCTTTCAGGCGCTTCAAAGTGGCAAAAAACTCGCGCGTGGCCTGGGGATCGAGGTTGGCCGTCGGCTCGTCGAGGATGAGAATCGGGGGCTCCATGGCGAGCAAGGCCGCGAGGGCAATCCGCTGGGCCTCGCCGCCGGAAAGCGTATCGAGGCGGCGTTTGAGAAAAGCCTCCATCCCCACCCTGGCAAGGGCTGCCCGGATACGGGCAGGCATGGCCTCCCGCGGCACAGCGAGGTTTTCCAGGCCAAAGGCGAGTTCGTCTTCCACCGTCAGGGTGGCAAAACCGGCCTCGGGGTCCTGAAAGAGGATGCCCGCCGTGGCCGCGATCCGGGCAGGCTCGGCTTCGGCAGGGTCGAGGCCGCCGATGCGAATTTGCCCCTCCACATGGGCGTAAATGTGATGCGGCACGATGCCAGTCAGAGCCAGCGCCAGCGTCGATTTTCCACCGCCGGAAGGGCCCAAAAGCAACGTCAAACTGCCCGCGGGCAGGGTGAAGGAAACATCCTGCACCGCGGGCTTTGACGTGCGTGGGTAACGGATGGTGAGGTGAGAGACGGAAATCATGAGAAAAAAGTCGCCCCGTTGCCCCGTATTCCGGTGCCCCGTGGCTCCGTCCACCGGAGCACTTGACGCCGGAGCACCGGAGCACGCTTTTTACGCCTCGTCGCGGGCAATGGCGAAGGAATTGAGCGCCCCGGCGCGGTAAAGGCCATCGGCAATGGCCTTCCCCAGCCAGCCCGAGAGCACCGCGCCGGAAATCAGCCGCGCGACCAGCATGGCGGCGAGCACGCCGAGTTTCAAATTGCTGTACCAGAACATATAATCCACCACCAGGCTGCCCGCGCCCGCAGCCGCGCCGGCGAGCATCAAGGTGGTCAGGTTGTACTTCTTGTAACCCGTGGCGGCAAACACCACCTCGGCCATGCCGCCCTGCACCAGGCCGGAAATCAGCAACGTCAGCCCCCAATAGCCCCCGGCGAGGAACTCCGCCAGTGCGGCCAGGGTTTCCGCTGCAATGGCCGCACCGGGCTTGCGGATGATGTACGGCGCAATGATGCCGGCAATGAACCAAAAGCCATAGAGCAGGTCGCGTGCGCCGGGGAAGGCGGCTTCCAGCGGCTTCGCCAAATCCCAAATCATGCTCCAGCCCACGAACAGCAGGCCGAACACCAACGCCAGGTTGGCCGCGAGGATGGCGTCGATCGTGCGCCACTTCGCCAACGCAGGCCGAGAGCCCCAGGCCGCACCGGCCGCCAGCCCCAACACCGCCAACACCACCGCATCGACCGTGTTCCAGGCAATACCCTCGGCATCGGCGCGCAACACCGCGGCGACATAATACACCACTAACATGAAAGCCGCCGTCAGCACGGCATAGACAAAAGGACGGGTTTTCATCGAAGCACCTCCACAAAACAGGGTTAGCGGTGCTTGCCGCTGATGTGGAACACCAGCAGCAGCCCCTGCCGCACGGTGATTTCGGCGCGCGAGGCAGTCAGGCGGTTGCTCACGCCCAGGGCACAGCCAAACGGCACCACGCCATCTGTGAGGGGGAAAGCCAGCCCGGTGGCGGTCACGCCGCGCGCATCGCCTGCCACTGCCAGCAGCGAAACCGTATCGCCCGGCTTGCCCTCCACCACCCCGGCGTGATGCACCAGGAAAGCGCGCTGTGGGCCGTCCATCAGCACCACATCCAGGTCGCGCCAGTGCGGGTGGGCCAGCAAGAGCAAATTCGCCATGCTCTGATCCCAACGGCCGCCCAAGGCCCCCAAAACAGTGATGCGCTGCGCGCCGCGTGCCACCGCGAGGCGCAACGCCAGTTCCAGGTCGGTCTGGTCTTTATCGACCGGGAAGCGCAAAATCTCCACCCCTGCGGCTTCCCAGCGGGCGACCTCCGCCGCGGTGAGGGAATCCAAGTCGCCGATGAGCACATCGGGCCGCGTGCGGAGGGCCTCGCACAGCCGCGCGCCGCCATCGGCGGCCACCACAAGGTCGGCCTCGGGGGCCATCGTCGTGGCCTCGGCCACACCATTGGCGCAAATCAGCACATGCATAACGAAAACCCTCCGCGCGCGGCGAAGGGTTTGGGGAGTGTGCAAAGCATAGTGCTCGCCATCCCTCCGCCGGCATTACCCGGATCAGGTGCTACGGGTCGCGGGCTTCCGGCCCGCCTCTCAGCCCGGCAACACCGAGCTCCCCGTGCGGCAAATCGCGATCGTGTGGCCTCATTATAGCGGCCGCGCCGGGGGAAGTCAAGCACGAAGCCAAAGTGCGCTCAGCGCGCGGGGGAGCAAACCACAATCTGACACACCTGCGCTGCGGTCGGGCTAAAAAATCCGCCGGATGGCCTCATGCCGCGCGGTGCGCGTCGCGAGAGAAGCGTCCCGGTCGCCAGAGCGCGTTTTCCGGTATAATGGCTTCCGCAGCAACAACCCACGCTGTGCTACGCCCCCACCCCTGAATTTGGAGCAGGCTCCATGCCCTCACCTCGCAAGCACCTCTTTCGCCCTCTTTCCCTGCCGTGGTGGGATTTCGTGCCCCTGTTCGACTGGGGCGACCCGGCGCTGGAAGACATCGGCGCCGCGGGGTTTTCCCTGCTGCCGCGCCGCTTCGACGCCCCCACGCTGGAACATGCCCGCACCTTCCTCACCGTGCGCTTCCCCAGCCCCAGCCTGAGCAAAGCCCTGGCCAACGAGGCAATGATCATCGCCCCGCTGCCCGGCGAAGCAGCCCCTCCTCCACCCCAGCGCGCCACCCACGGCCCCTGGGAAACCCTGCAAACCGAAGCGCCCGCGGCGCTCTACGGCACCCGCAGCCACCAAAGCCGCCAGGGGGGGCTGCGCCTGCAATGCCACTACCGCCTGCACCGCCAGCAGCCCGTGGTGGCGTGGCACCTGAACATCGCCAACACCACCCGCCGCCCCCTGCGGCTGGAAAGTGCGGTCTTGCTGCGCGTGGGCCCCACCCAAAAAGTGCGCAAACACCGCCGCAGCGACTTCATCCCCAGCCGCTTTCGGTTATTCAAACTGCAACGCGCCCCCAAAACCCAAAGCGCCTATTACGACCTCACCGAGCGTTTCGGCAGCCTGCGTTTCCACGCCCTCAATGCCCTGGCCTTCCAAGTCGAGGAAGTCCCCAACCCCGCTGCCCTGGCGCGCGGCCTTCCCCTGCCGGAAGGCTGCACGCCGCCGGCTTACGGCGCGCTGCTGCAACCGGAAGGCGGGCAGGGGCTGGCCTTGCTCGCAGGGGCGGCTGCTTTCCCCAGCCGTTTCCAACTGCAGGTCAACGCCGACCCCCTCGCGCCGGGCCTGACACTGCGCCTGGTGCCCACCGAAGAAGTCGTCATCCCCCCTGGTGAGGCGTTCCCCCTGCCGCCCACCGTCCTTGCCTGGCTGGAAAACACCCCCTCTGCCTGACCCTCCCCTTCGGAGCCACCCATGACCTCTACCCTCAATCCCCTGCATGCTTTCTTCGCGCCCCGCGGCGTGGTCGTGGTCGGCGCGTCCACCGACCCCACCAAACTGGGCTACGGCGTGGCCCGCAACCTGCTGGAAGGCGGCTTTCCCGGGGCGGTGCACCTGGTCAACCCCAAAGGCGGGCAACTTTTGGGGCACCCCCTGTACCCTTCCGTGGAAAACGTGCCCGACCCGGTGGATCTGGCGGTCATCCTCATCCCTGCGCCGGCGGTGCCGCCCGTGCTGGAAGCCTGCGGTCGCCGGGGCATTCGCGCCGCCATTGTGGCTTCCGGCGGCTTCCGGGAAACCGGCCAGCAAGGCGCCGAACTGGAGGCCGCGTGCGTGGAAATCGCCCAGCGCCACGACATGCGCCTGATGGGGCCGAACTGCATCGGCCTGGTCGACACCCACCTGCCGCTGGATACCACCTTTCTGCCGCCGCCCGGCCCGCCCGTGGGGAACGTCGCCTTCATCACCCATTCAGGGGCATTAGCCGCGGCGGTCATCGACTGGGCCCGCGGGCAGGGCTTTGGCTTTTCCCGCCTGGTCAGCCTGGGCAACCAGGCCGACGTCAACGAAACCGACATTCTGCCCGTGGTGGCCGCCGACGACCACACCCGGGCAATTGCCATGTACCTGGAAAGCGTGGGGGCTGGCCGCCGCTTTGTGGAAACGGCCCGCACCGTCGCCCGCCAAAAGCCCATCGTGGCGCTCAAAGTCGGACGCACCGAAGCCGGGCAACAAGCCGCGGCCTCGCATACCGGGGCCCTGGCCGGGCAAGAGCGCGCCTTCGAAGCCGCCTTCCGGCGGGCCGGGGTGTTGCGCGCCGGCACCGTACAGCAAATGTTCCAATGGGCCGAAGCCCTGGCACAGCAGCCTTTGCCACGCGGCGACCGGGTGCTCATTCTCACCAACGCGGGCGGGCCGGGCGTCACTGCTGCCGACGCCATCGCCGCCGAAGGGCTGCGGCTGGCGCGCCTGACCGCCCAAACCCGCCAACTGCTGCAAGAGATCCTTCCTCCCGCGGCCAGCCTGCACAACCCCGTGGATATGTTGGCCTCGGCCTCGCCCGAACAATATGCCCAGGCGCTGCGCCTTGGCCTGGACGACCCCGGGGTGGACATGGTGATGGTGATTTTGCCGCCGCCGCCCATGTTCAGCGCGGGCGCGGTCGCGCGTGCCATGATCCCCCTCATCCAAACCGCCGACAAGCCGGTGGTGGTGGTGCCGATGGGCGACCCGCTGGTGGCCGAAGCCGTGGCACATCTGCGGGCAGCCCGGGTGCCCGAATACCGCTTCCCCGAAGACGCCGCCTCGGCGTTGGGTGCACTTTACCGCCGCGCCCGCTGGCTGGAAACCGCAGACCAGCCCCCCCTGCAGCCGGTGGACGAAGCCGCAGCGGCCACCGCCCGCCGCCTGCTGGCAGAAGACACCACCCCCGCGGGCCGCTGGCTGCCCCCCAACACCATCCGCGCCCTGCTCACGGCCTATGGCATTCCCACCCCGCAAGAGGCCGTGGCGCGCAATGCCGCCGAAGCCGCCGAAGCCGCCGAGAAAATGGGCTTCCCGGTGGCGCTGAAGGTGGTCTCGCCCGACATCGCCCACAAGTCCGATGCAGGCGGCGTGGTGCTGGGGCTGGAAACCGCCGCGGCCGTTGCCGAGGCTTACGAAGCCATGATGGCCCGCCTGCAAGCGGCATTCCCGCAAGCGCGGCTGGAAGGCGCGCTGGTGCAGCAAATGGCCCCCGAGGGGCAAGAAGTCATCGTGGGGGCGGTGCGCGACCCGCTTTTCGGGCCGCTGGTGATGTTCGGTTCCGGCGGCGTGGAGGTCGAAGGGCTGGGCGATGTCGCCTTTGCCCTGGCCCCGCTGACCGCTGCCGACCGCGGCCACCTGCTGGAAAGCACATGGGCCGGGCGCAAACTCGCCGGCTTCCGCAACCTGCCCCCCGCCGACCGCCCCGCCGTGGAAGACACCCTCGCCCGGCTGGCGCAACTGGCCGCCGACTTCCCCACGCTGGCCGAAATCGAAATCAACCCGCTGCGCGTGCTGCCGGAAGGCCGCGGCGTGCTGGCTCTGGATGTGCGAGCGCGGCGAGGGTAACCTCTACGCCATTCCTCCGCGACAAAAAAAGCCCCCAACCGGGGGCTTTGCTTTTTCTTGATTGTGGGCGGGACAGGACTCGAACCTGCGACCTCTTCCTTGTAAGGCAGGAATCGGCGGTTGGTACCGCAGTTCGCTTCCCAAAGCCGTATAGCAGGAGATGCGCTCTGAGGTTGGCGCTCGGTGAACGGATGGGGTGGGTGGTAAGGTTCGGCCGAAGGGGAGGAAATTCGCAAAACACACAACGTGCTGATTAGAGAAGGCGTTCCTGAAAAGAGACTTTATCAAGGTAATGGATGTCAACAGTAAGGCCTGTTGCCTTGGCAAGTTCACGCAGGAAACGCTTGCGCTCGCCGCTATAGAAGTCGGCAATGTTGTGAGCGGCTGCGGTGGCTAAGATGGCAATGTCGGCGTGGAGGCAGCGCCTGGGGACCCCCATGATGTCTTTGTAGCGCGTGATAATGCCGCCTTCTTTGCGGTGGTGCATGAGGCTGGCGTAGATTTCAGCAGCGTGCGTGTTGAAGGGTAAGATGACGAATTGGGCTTGTAGCGTTTCTAACGTTTGGGCAAGTTTGTTTTCGCCACTGTACGCACTGTGGGAAAGGTATTCGCCTGCGACGACCGCAGGTAGCGCTATGCCGATTTTCTGCTCCCGAAATTGGGTAAAAAGATGCTGCGCTTTCTTTTGCAGCAGGAGCGTTTCGGCAGGTATGTCGCTGGGCGGGTCGTCGGACGGCGCGGTGAGGTAGATGAGGATATTGGTATCTATGGCGGCAAGTTTGACTTGTGGCATGGCGAGGTTTGTTTAGTTGTGAATATCGGCGTAGAAGCGGTCGGTTTGGGAAATGGGGGGCAGGTCTTTGCCAATTTCGCGGAGGGCGGCAAGGGCTTCGGCGGCGTCTTGGGTGGGGTTATAGGGAATGATTTCATCGGCGCGCATGTGCTCTATGGCGTGGTCGGTAAGACGGATGCGGGCTTCGCCTTTGAGGCCGACGGTTTTGTAGAGGCGGTCGGCGAGGGCGCGCGCCATTGGGATGCCGGTTTCGTTTTTGCGGGTGAGGTTGACGGTGAGGCTTTTGCCGTTGGGGAGTTGCAGGGTGGCGCGTGGCGGGTCGCTGCCGCCAACGCGAGTGAGAACGCCGTAGATGGTGGCGCGCTCAATAATGGTGGGGGGGGCGGCTATTTTGGTGTCAGGTGCGAGTTCAATGGTGAGGTCGGGTTCTGCAGGGACGCGCAGGGCGGCCAGCAGGTTGCGGCTGCGAAGACGGCGGACAAGGCCGGCGAGGGCTTCGTAGGCTTTGGCGTTGAGAATGCTTTTGCCTGCGGCGAGGGCCTGTTGAATTTGACGCAGGAGGTCAAGGGGGTAGCCGTAGGGAAGTTCGCAGACCAGAAC
Source organism: Chloroflexota bacterium (assembly GCA_011322445.1). Classification (NCBI taxonomy): domain Bacteria; kingdom Bacillati; phylum Chloroflexota; species Chloroflexota bacterium. Next base: position 82,660 of record DRMV01000008.1, read on the forward strand.
GAGGGAGCCTTTGCGGATGTCGGTAAGACGCGCGCGCTGGGCAGCGCCTGGGGCTTCGCTGCCTGCCTGGGCTGTGAGAAGATGGTCGAGGTCTTCCAGAATGGCGCTGATGTCGTTGAGGGGAAGACCGTGGATTTCTTCTTCGGGGCTGGTGAGGGTGAGGGTGAGTTCTTTCATGGTTTGCGCTCCCCGGTGGGGGTGGGGGTTGTCAACTTGATTGTACATGCGGGGAGGCGTGGTGTCAACATGGCGAGGAAGGCGGTTGACAAAACTTTGCGGTTGCTGTATAGTGGGTGGGAACCCCCGTGCTCGTTCGCGGGCACGGTGCGGCGGCGGTTGCCGCCTGCTTTGCCCTCGCTTTGTGCGGGGGCGTTTTCTTTGAAGCCTCACTGGGGGTTAAAAGGCGGCGCGCCCTCTGGGGGGAGGGCGCGGACGCGGGGTGAACCCATAATTTTTTGCCGGTCGCCCTTACCGCCCCTTATGGGGAAACGGGCGGGCTCAGGGCTCCGGTGGCTTGGTGTACATATTGTACACGTAGGGAGGGCGGTTGTCAACAAGGGTTGTCATGGTTTGGCAGGGAAGCCCGCGGCGCTGTGGCGGGCTCAGTATTGGGGGGGGCTACAGCAGTATCGCGGCGAGCAAGAGCGCGGTGAGGGATACGAGCAGTGTGGGCAAGAGGCAGCCGCCGGTCATCATTTTGCCAACCTTGCGCTGGCGGCCACTTTTGGTGAGGGGAATGCCCGTGGTTCTGGAAATGCGCTGTTTGGCGCGGGTGACGCCTGTTGCCCGTTTCCAGGAAAAGCCTCCTCTGTTGGGCATGGTTGCCTCTCCTTATGGTTTGATTTCGATGGGGTAGGTCTGGCGATTGACGTTATTGACCGTGACGATAAGATGCCCTGTACCAGGTTTTGTTTTGGAGCCAATGACCCAGGCCCAGTAGCAAATGCCCTGGTCGTTGGCATAAGTGTTGCCCAAGCCTCTGGCTGTAGACCGGCGCCCGCTGGGGAGGATGTATTCCAGGGTGCAAAGGTTGCCGGGCTTGGTGAGGATTTGCATCCAGCCGCTGCCTTTGGGATGAACTGTGCGGCTGTAGCCCTGAAGGATGAAACGGTTGCCCAGATCATTGGGGTCAATGGTGGGGGTAACGGTGGGCGTGGGGCTGGGCGTAATTGTAGGTGTGAGGGTGATGGTGGGGGTGGGCGTGATGGTTGGCGTAGGCGTAATCGTTGGGGTGAGCGTAATCGTTGGTGTAGGTGTAATGGTTGGGGTAAGCGTGGGGCTTGGTGTGACGGTGGGGGTAGGGGAGAGCGTGGGCGTTGATGTAGGAAGAGGGATAACTAATCCTACTATAGTAAGGGCTGACATGCAGGTGCAGGTTGCACTGATGAACAAGCCTAAAACAAGAAGAAGCCACCCCTTGATGGTGCGTGGGGGAAACTTGTTTCGGATGATTTGAGTTCTTTTTGAGGGCATGTCTTGTCACCCCACAAGCGTGTACCCCTATTTTACTTTTTCCCCTTGTTCGTCGATGTGGTTGTGTGGGTATTGCTTGAACCAGGAGGTTGAGATAGTGAGCGTAAGCCCGTTTGGGTTGTAAGTTTTTCGTAGATTGCCTGGGTGGGGGCGATCCAAACGTATCCGTGGCCAGAGAAAGTTTGTAAAAGACCTTCTCCTGATACAGCGGTGGAGAGCAAGCTTTTGCTGCTTTTGCGCACGCTAAAGTCAACCTGAACGCTTCGCATAAGGGCAAAATTGCCATCAACAAAAAGCGTGTCGCCTTCAAGGGTAAAGCGCATGATTTCTTCTTGGGGAACAGGTGAATAGAGAACAGCAACGCCTTCGCCAGTGATTTTAGTTTGGAAAAATCCCTCGCCGCCAAGAAGTGCGGAAGAAATGTTCTTTTGGACAGCCGCGCTGATGTCTAGCCCAGCAGTGCCAGCGTAGAAAAGACTACGGTCTACAATGACACCGCTTTCTTTCTGGGTGATGCGATGCAGAAGGAAATGGCCAAAGGTGGGTTCGAGATAGATTTCGCCTGTGCCGTGAATTTCATTGACGAAAAATGATTCGCCAGCAACAACTTTGCGCGCCAGTCCCTTGAGGACGCCACCACCTGTGCTGGCCTTCATTTCCAGGTTGCCTTTCATGAAGTAAAGTGCGCCAGGTTCTACACGGACATGGGATTTGTTGAGCTTGATATGCACCATCTTTAAGCGCAAGCCGCTTTGCGTGGCGTAGAACAGTTTTTCAGCCGTGCGAATATCGGATGAGCCGCGCAGGATAGGATATTGAAGCACTTCAACAACAGTGCCATCGCCGACCTCTATTGAAGACAAGACTTCCATTTCATTGAGGTTAAGCATTTGTCATCTCCATTTGCGCTATTGTGCAAAAATAGTATAAATTTATACTGTTTTTGCGCAAAAAGTGAACACCTGTTCGCACACCCCATTTAACGCTCAAGAGCCGGGGCCCCGGCTCTCTTTTTATCGGAAAGTGATGAAACATCTAAAGGCGGAGATTCTTGCTGCGCAAGGAATTTGAGGAACTGAAGGGCTGCCTGACGTTTTTCTGGGGGGAGTTGTTTGAGAAGATGAAGGGCGATTTCGGTTTCTTCATCCTGGGGCGGTTTGGGCGGGAGGATGCCTGCTTTGCGGAAGACGACTTCGGGGGGATAGCCCAAAGCACGCGCAACGGCCTTGCAAAATTCAGGGCCTGGGGCGCGCTCCCTATTCAAAACCCGCGAGACAGTATTGGGGCGAATGTGCCCCCGCCGCGCCAATTCAGACTGTGACCAGTCTCTGCTTTTTAGTTCTTCTTCTAACCACGCTGCAAAGTCCATAGATACCATCCCTTCAGGTACAAAAACTATACCTGAAGAACTTATCCCTGTGGGGATTGCTATTTTCCCTCTTGACACATGGCGTATATTGGTGTATTATTATTCCAGCAGGGATAATACCAATCCCAAGAGACACAACAAACAGGGAGCGGAAGCATGGCAGAGGAACGAGAGCAGTATGTGACGGTACGGATGACGGCGCGGGGCCGTGAGAAGTTGCGACGGCTGGCGAAGTTGAACCGCCGGACGATGGCGCAGCAGTTAGAGTGGCTGATCGACCGCGAGTGGCGGGAGATGAAGGAAGGCGGCGGGCGGCGTGATGTGCCGCGGGTGACGGAAGACGGCTCGGTGGTTTACCGAGCGCCGTACACCACGGAGACGGTGGTGGTGCCTGCGGATGAGGTTGAGGCGCTGGCCGACGGCAGACCGCTGGACGAGGGCGTGCTGTGGGAGATCGTGAAGAAGGCACGCGGGAAAGGTGCGTTAGCGGTTAGGTGAGCAGCATTCCCGCTGGTATGCGGCCCAGGCTGCATCCAGCGCTTCAAAGCCTGGCGAGTAGATACTGCCCGATTTGACGAGGACGAAATTGCGCCAAACTTTGTAGCCTGCATTGCCACGAGGGCGGTCGGAAGTAGAGAAAGTATCCTGAGCGAAGTCGCCGATGATGTCATCACGATGGATTTGGCGGCGGAGCCAGGTAGAGAAGGTGCAAGCACATTGACGGTTAGACATGGCAGCCTCCGTGAGTGATTGTTGGAGAACGACATTTTCAGTATACACCGGAGGTTGCCAACCAAAGTAAGGGTGTTGGGGCCAAGCCGGCCCATGCGTTTCATCTTTTCCTCCTTGTGACGGGGAGGCCGGGCGCGAGCATGCTCGGCTTCCCCAGGGAGGGAAGCAGGAATTGCGAGTTGCGAGAAAGGAGCAACGGTGATGGCAGACGATTTGAGGAAAGAAGACAAGGCAGCGGCGGCGCTGGTATTGCTGGCCCTCTATGGGCAGCCAACCTATCACGCCGTCCACAGCATTGCCGTAAATTTGCCGTTACCACAGGACGCGGTGCTCGCAGATTTCATCAAGGCAGTGCAGGGGTGTACGGAATTTTGCCTCAACGAGAGCCATTACATCACTGAAGAGGCCGGGAGCGCATACCGCTATTTGCAAGCCCAGCGTCCGGAACTGCTGGCGGCATTGGGGGTGGAACGATGACCACGATGGCTTATGCTGACGACGGCAACGGCGCTCTGGGCGGTTGTGTAATGATTCTGCTGGCTCCCATTGTGCTGGGCCTTATCGGACTGGCGCTGGTGGTCGGGGGGCAGATTGCAACCAGTCAGCACGCCGTGGAGCGGCATGGTAGTGAAGCGATTGCCATCCGGCAGTGTGTGCAGAATGGCAGCAGCATTCGCAGGTTTTGGCGGCTACGCAATGGGCGGTATGCAGTGATGTGCAAATTGCCCGATGGGAAGTGGGGGATTGAGATTTTTGAGCGCTTACGTCAAAAGTGGCAGGAAGTGACGGCATTTGTGCCGCGTGACGGCAGCGCAGAGGCTGTACAGCGTTATTTGTGGCAGCGCGGCACACCAACGAAACCATTTTTGCCCTGAAAGGAGTGCGCGATGGACAGCCTGACGATGGTGAGGAAACTGGAAGCGGCGCGACGGTTGCGGGCACGGTTGAAGGTGGAAGCCGCGGAGGCGTGGGCGGCGTATTACCGAGCCTGCGACAAGGCCGAGGACGGGGCGCCCGACCCGGTGACGGGGGGCATTCCGGCGAATGTGCAGGCGAATATCGAGCGGCTGGGGGCCTGGGCCGAGGCGGTGGAAGCGGAGTATCAGAAGGCTTACCGTCTGGAAGGGATGCTGGCGGCGGCGATTTTGTGGCCGGAGAAAGCCACGGAAAGCATGGAAGATTACCGGGATTTGTTTACACCGATGGTAGCACAGTTGGAGGCGGTGTGATGTTAGGGGTGGATTTGGGGCTGTTTCTGGGCGTGTTTTTCGCTTTGCTGCTGTTTGGCGTAGGGTTCAATGCCTTCGTGGACTGGGCGGAGCGGCACGGTTACACCGAGGGCTACACGAGCCTGCTGGTGGTGCTGGGCGTGGGGGCGACTTTGGGCGGCCTGGCGGTGCTGGATTTTCGGGGCGCTTTGCTGGCGCTGCTGCTGTTCATTGCAAGCGGGCTGCCGATGGTAGCCGGTTCGGTGGTGCGGTATGTGCGGCGGCGGGCGGCAAGCGTGCGGGCGATGATTGACGAGGTGAAGCATGAAAATTGAGATTCTTGGCCCCGTGAGCAAAAAGGCGCTTGAGGGTCTTCTTCAAGACGCAAAAGTTCCTACGGCCATCATCCTTTCTCGTGACAGCATGTCCTACATACAAACTGTTGGCGACTGCAAAGATGGCTTCATCGTGGAATACCAGGAAGGCTCTTTGGAGCAGCACTATCGTTGCCCCAGTTTGTTGAAGGCTAATCAAGTGGCCAATCTTTTCGTCGCGTACCAGAACGGCGACGGTGACTGGAAAGAGCAGTGCTCGTGGGAGCATGTGAGGTTCAACGATGGCAACCAGGCCCCGTGAATGGCCGAACAGGGCGAAGGAAGCCCGCGACCGGGCGGCGGAGGAATGCGCCCGCGCTCACCGGGCTTTGCAGCCGCTGTTGACCGAGGGCAGCCGCTACACGGAGGTGGAGCGCCTGCGGCGGCTGGCGGTGGCGTTGGATGCGGTGCAAACGGCGCTGCGGTTTCTGGAGGGGGCAGGGGCGCAGACGAGGCCGTATTGAAATGGCGAGTTGCGAATGAGGAGTCAGGACGATGGCAACGGCAACGGTTTACGAAGTGCAGCAGGAAATGCCTACGGTGGCGCTGTGGGTTCCGAAGGGGGTGGACGCGCACCCGGCGATGGTGGAGACCCTGGCCTTTGTGGACTGGGTGGACGGGAAGCGGGTGCTCATCCGCGGCCTGGGGGTGAAAGAACAGTGGGTGCGGGCGGATGAAATCCGGGTGCTGCGCCGGTCGCCGAAGGTGAGGGTGGTGAATTGGCTGGGTGTTGTCCAGTTTCCCGAAAGGAGGGGATGATGTTCGGATGGCTACGCAGGATTGAGGCTGGCACGACGACGTGGCGGGATGCCGAAACTGCCATTTTCTGGCTGGCGGCGATGTGGGCGATTGGCTTCGTGATGGACGCTGTTTTGGTCTTATTCGTTTTCAAACATTCCTGAGAAAGGAGTAAACGATGTCTCAAGCAACTGTAGTGAACGACCCGTTTGAAGCGGCTTCCAAGGCCGCACCGCTGCCCGCTGAGTATTACGGGCAGGTGGAGGTGGACGCGTGGTTCTGCGTGCTGGAGAAAGGGCAAGGGCGGGTGCCCTACGACCCCCAGCAGCACAGCGTGGACAAGCGCCGCACCGCAATCGACATGGCCATCATCCCTTTGGCGGCTTCGGGGATGAATTACCCGCTGGAACGCAAGATGCTGGCCGAGAGCAAGGAATGGCGCAACATCGTATGGCAGTCGCTGAAGGCGTTAGGCTTCAACAGCCTGCGCGAGGTGAACGGCGCGTGGGTGAAGGTGAAACTGGTGCCCACGGGGCGCAAGTACACCAACAGCGCGGGCGAAGAGAAGGAAGCCACCACCTTCAAATTCCTGGCTGTGTATGACAGCGAAGAGGAATGCGAGGCGGCTTGCCTGGGCACCGCAGGGGAAGACGACGAGCCGACGCCCACCGCTGCGCCCCAGGCCAGCAGCGAGCAGCCCCAGCCCCAGGCCAATAACGGGGAGCGCGCCACGGCGCTGCAGTTTGCGCAGATCATCGTGCAGCAGGCGCTGGCGGCTTTCCCGAATGACCTGAACGCGGCGAAGACGCGGGTGACGCAAGAGTTCGCGAAGATGCCCATCGTGAGCAAGTATTTCACGGTGGACAGCCCGGAGATTGCGGCGCTGTTTGCGCAGCAGTAGCGGGACGGCGGCCGGCGCGGGCGCTTTCGGGGTTGCCCGAAACCGGGGTTCGACTCCCCGGCGGTCGCTTAGGTGGGGCCCAGCGGCGTGGACGGCCCGGCGGGTGCGCCGGTGGGTCAGTGCATCCCCACCACTCCTTTCTCGGCGGGGGCGGGTTCCGGGCAAGCCTGCCCCCAACGAATGAAGAATTGCGAATAGCGAATTGCGCAAACAAGGAGCCAGAGGATGGGCATTGCAGCGGTGATGATTGACAGCCGTGAACCGGCGTGGGTGAAACATTTGACCTTTGGCGATGCGCCGACTTCGGTGGTGATGCTGGAAACCGGCGACCTGTGGGTTGCCACCGACGACGGGCACATGCTGATTATTGAGCGGAAGACGCCTGATGACCTGCTGGGCTCTCTGAAGGACGGGCGGCTGTTCCCGCAGATGGCGCGGCTGGCGGAAGAGCGCATTATGCAGCAATTGCGCGGCGAGAACCCGACGCGGTGGCCGTATTTGATTATCACGGGGGCGCTGCTGCCCGGCGAGAACGGCAAGGTGGTTACACAGCGGGGGGAGACGGGCTGGTCGTGGGCGGCGGTGCAAGGGGCGCTGCTGAACATTCAGGAGATGGGCGTTTTCGTGGTCTATGCTTCGGGGGACACAGATTACGAGCGGGCGGTGATGCGCCTGGCACAGCGGAAGCGCACGGAAGTGCAGGATGTGTTGCCGGCGCGCCCGGCAGAGATTGTGAGCCCGCGGGCGGCGTTTTTAGCCACTTTGCCCGGCGTGGGGGTGGAAACCGCAACGGCGGCGCTGCGGGTAGCCAACAACGATGTGGCGGTGGCGTTGGTATTAGCCTCTATGGAAGGCGATGCAGTGGTCAATAACCCCGTGCCAAAGCACATTCGCCGGAAAGTGCGGCGGTTTTTGGGGCTGAAGGACGGGGAGCAGTTCGCTATTTATCCGCGTGACGAGAAAGGAGTTTAGCCCTATGGAAGCCGTGCACGAAAACACACCCGTTTTGGCGCAAAGGCGCACTTTGACGCCGAATATCTGGCAAATGGTGCGCGAAATTGCACCGGTAATGCACAAAAGCCGCCTTTTTGGTGTGATGAGCCAGGAGCAGGCGGTGGCCATCATGCTGAAAGGTTGGGAGTTGGGTTTGAGCCTGACGGCATCGTTTGAGTTCATCGCCGTCATCAAGGGACGCCCGACGCTGACGCCGCAGGGCGCGCTGGCTTTGGCCATACAGAGCGGCGAACTGGAAGCCTTCGAAGTGCAAGACATCGAGAAAGACGGCCAGCCGTGGGCGTGCAAGGTAAGCGGCAAACGGCACAACGGGATGGCTTACACGCTGACCTACACGATGGACGATGCCCGACGGGCGGGGCTGGTGAAACCCGATAGCGCGTGGGAAACCTACCCGGCAAACATGCTGCGCTGGCGGGCGATTGGGTTTTGGCTTGATGTGGTGATGCCGGACATCATCGGCGGGATGAAACGGGCTGACGAGTTCGGCGCCGTGGTGGATGCCAATGGCGATGTGGTGGACGGCACGTGGACGGAGGCCGCCACGGCGCAGCCGCAGCCCAAGCCGCAGACACAGAATGAAACGGCGCCAGCGCTGCCAGAAGCCGGGGAAAGCCTGACGCTGAACGACCTGCTGGCTCGGTATGAACCGAGCAAAGTGATGGAAGCCCTGCGCGTGGTGACAGGCGGGCGGATGCCGAGCAGCGAGGAAGAGGTGAAGCGCATTGCGGAGCGCCTGGCAGGGGGTGGGGCATGAGTGTGCAGATTGAGCATTTGAGTTACTCGTCCATTCAGTTGTTTCTGACCTGCCCGGCGGCGTGGCGTTACCGGTACATCGAGAAAGTGCAGACGCCGACAAGCACGGCGTTGGTATTCGGCAGCGCGTGGCACAATGCGGTGGAAGCCTATGTGGGTGCGCGGGCGTTGGGGCAGGAAGCCGACCTGCTGGCGCTGTGGCAGCAGCACTGGCACGCGACGTTAGAAAGCCAGAGCGCCCCAGTGGACTGGGGCGCGGAGACGCCGGAGCAGCACTTCAACGAGGGCGTGCGGCTGCTGGAAACCGAAGAGGTGAAAACGGCGTTAGACGGGATTGTGCCGTTGGTGCAGGACGGCGCGCCGGTGATCGAGAAGCGGGTGGAGTTGCATGTGCCGGGCGTGCCGGTGCCGGTGATTGGGTACATTGACATCATCACAGCCGACGGGGTGCCGGGCGATTTCAAGACGGCGGCGCGGGCCTGGAGCCAGGACAAGGCCGCCAACGAGTTGCAGCCGGCGTTTTACCTGGCGGCGCTGAACCAGGCGGGCATTCCCACGCCGGGGATGAAGTTTCGGCACTTCGTGGTGACGAAGACCAGGAAGCCGCAGTTTCAGGTGCTGGAGACCACACGCACGCCGGAGACGCTGCTCTTTCTGTATCAGATGATCGGCAACGTGTGGCGGGCGATTGAGGCTGAGGCGTTCCCAGAAAACCCGACGACCTGGAAGTGCAGTCCGCGGTACTGCGAGTTTTGGGAGGTGTGCCGTGGGCGGTTCATGTGAGATTTACGGCGAGGGCGGGATGTTAGTGGTAAGGACGCCCTACGACCCGGCCTTTGTGGCGGCGCTGAAAGCGCAGGTGCCCCATGAGGCGCGGCGCTGGGATAGAGACCGGCGGGCGTGGCTGGTGGACGCGGCCCAGCGGGCGCGGGTGGTGCACCTGGCAGAGCAGTTTTTCGGCGATGTGCGGGTGCAGTTGGGGATGCTGCCCACGGCGCCGGTGGAGCAGGAGCGGGTGCTGGAGGTGCGGTATTTGGGACGCACCAAGCCGCGGGGCAACGGGGAGCGCACGGCGTTTGCATGGGTGGACGGCGGCTGGAACGCGATTTTCCCTGAAGCGGTGCTGCGGCGCTGGTTCGACGGCACGGAAGCGCGCCCAGGCGACGCACCCACGCTGTGGCAGGTGCTCGGTATTCCTGCGGGGAGCGACGATGCGGCCATCAAGCGGGCTTACCGGCGGATGGTGAAGCAATGGCACCCGGATGTGTGCAAGGAGCCGGACGCGGAGGAGCAGTTTCGGGCCATTCAGCGGGCGTATGAGATTTTGAGAGACCCGGTGAAGCGGGCGAAGTACCAGGCGGGGCTGATGTTAGCGGCCAGCCTGCCAGCAGATGCCCAGGCCGAAGCCGCCCCCCAGGGCTACCGAGCGCCGCTGCGGTGCGGGCTGGTGCGCGCCCGGGGGCGCGAGGTGCTGGGGCGCTTTGTGGTAAGCGAAATTCTGGCCTGGGACGACATTACGAACGCACGCGGCGAAGTGCTGGTGAGCAGTTGGCCGCCGGGGGCTGACCACTTCGTGGAGGTGTGGCAATGACGGGCACGGCCATCGTTCCGGGGAGCCTGACGGCCATTGCCAGGCAGCAGGGCGCAAGCCTTGCCGAGGCATTTGTGAATGTGGATGCGGTGGTGATTGTGGATGTGAGCGGGAGCATGGCGGCAAAGGACAGCCGGGGCGGGAAGAGCCGCTATGAGGTGATGTTGGAAGAGTTGGCAGCGTTGCAAGCCAACCTGCCGGGCCGGGTGGCGGTGGTGGCGTTCAGCGATGCGCCGGTTTTCGTGCCCGGCGGGCAGCCGCCTTTGCTGGGCGGCACAACCGACATGGCGGCGGCGCTGCGCTTCGTGAAGCCGGCTGATGTGGCAGGGGTGCGGTTCATCATGGTGAGCGACGGCGAGCCCAACGACCCTGGCGAGACGTTGGCAGTGGCGCGCACGTTCCAGCAGCGGATTGACGCCATTTATGTGGGTCCAGAGGAACACCCGCTGGGGAGGGACTTCCTGCAGCGGTTGACCGAAGCAAGCGGCGGCCAGACGCTGACGGCGGCGCTGGTGCAGAATCTGGCCCTGGAAACGGCCAGGCTGATGTTGACCGATGGGCGATGATGTGCAATGGGCGAAACGCTGATGCGACGACTGCTCAACACGGGCATATCAGCCCACGACGCGATGGTGCTGGACGAGCACTTTGCCAGCGAGAAAGGCTTCCTGGAGGGGCTGGAAGACGTTGCCCGCCTGTTGGCCTTCGATGGACCGGCGGGCATCCTTCCCCCCGTCGGGGAGCCGTGGCGAACGCTGTGGGAAGCCATGCAAAACGAGCCGCCAGAAGCCCGCGGCGAGGCGTTTGCCGAGGCGCTGGCCGGTTTCCCCCCAGAGGTGCAGGTGGCCATCAGCGGCGCGGTTTCCACGCGCCAGGCCGAGCTGGTGCGCTTTCAGGACGAGCTCAACAACAAGAAGCGCCGCCAGACGAAGGATTACATTCGGGCGCTGGCGAATCTGGGCTACACCTTTCGCATGAACCTGTGCGACGACAGCATTGAGGTGAGCGGTGAGCGGCTGACCGACCCACTGCGCGCCGAGATTCGGGCGAAACTGCGGGACACGGGCATTCGGGAAGTCAATGTAGCCGAGGATGCCTACATGGCCGAGGCGTGGAAGAACCGCTATCACCCCGTGCGTGATTTCCTTTTTGGCCTGAAGTGGGACGGCAAAGACCACCTGGGTAACCTGGCAAGCCATTTTCAGGACGAGCAGGGCGTTTTTGCCATCTGGCTGCGGCGGTGGGCCATTGGCGCAGTGGCGCGGGTGATGGCCAACGGGGTGCAGAACCGAATGCTGGTGCTGGACGGGCCGCAGGGCATTGGCAAGAGTTACTTCGCCCGCTGGATCGCCAGCCCATTAGACGGCTATTTCTACGAGGGGCCGATCAACCCCGACGACAAGGACGACCGCATTCGGTTGATGCGGGTGTGGATTTGGGAAGTGACGGAACTGGGCGCAACAACCCGCCGGGCCGACCGGGAGGCGCTGAAGGGCTTCCTGAGCCTGCGGGAAGTGACAGTGCGCAAGCCCTATGGCCGCTATGACGTGGTGAAGCCTGCGATGGCGAGTTTCATCGGGACGGTAAACAACGAAGCGGGCATTCTGACCGACTACACAGGCAACCGGCGCTTCATGGTAACGCGGCTGACGAGCATCGACTGGGGCTATACGCAACTGCGCCCCGAAGACATTTGGGCGCAGGCCACAGCGCTCTACCTGGACGGGGAGCCGTGGGAACTGACGAAGGAAGAATGGGCGAAGGCAGAGGAAATCAACGAGTATTACACGGTGGAAGACCCGGTGCAGGGCGCGCTGCTGAAGCACTTCGAGATTGACCCCCAGCGGCAGGATTGGTGGATGGCGACGGTGGACATTGTGCGGATTTTAGAGGCGGAAGGTTACCGATGGAGCACGCTGCGGGGCGCGAGCATGGCGATTGGGCAAGCGGCGGCGGCGCTGGGGTTGCGGAAAGCCAAAGGCAATACGGCATCCAAGCGAGTATGGGGCTGGTCTGGCATTCGGCAAAAGAGCGCTTTGCCGTAGGAGCGAGAACCATGAGGTTGGACAGGTTGGACACAGGTTGGACACTTTTGAAGAGGTTACAGCGCACATTTAATAAAGAAGAGCATGTACTCTGCGTGCCCAACCTGTCCAACTTGTCCAACCTTGTTCAGAAAAAGATAAGGCACACTATCACCATAGGGGTAATTTAATGCAAAAGGTTGGACAGGTTGGACAAGGTTGGAACAAAAAAGCCGCTGCGCCCCTGGCAACGGTTTACGACTGGGCTTTGCGCTTCGTGCTGGCGGGGGTTGCGGTGATTCCTGTGCGCTATCGGGACAAGCGGCCAGCGGTGCGGGAGTGGAAAGAGTACCAGCACCGCATACCGAGCATGGAAGAAGTGCAGCGCTGGTTTGCAGGGCGCAACATGATCAACTTTGGCGTGGTGACGGGCTGGCAAGGGCTGACGGTGCTGGACTTCGACGACCCGCAATCTTATGCTCGCTGGCGGCACTGGGCGGCCTCTGTGGGCGGGATGGCGGCTCAGGCGGCGCAGTTAGCCTTCAAGGTGCGCACGCGCCGCGGGGTGCATGTTTATACTCGCCTGCCGCAGGCAGTGCACAACCGCCACCTGGACGGGCTGGACATCAAGAGCAAGGGCGGCTATGTGCTGGGGCCCGGCTCTACCCACCCCAGCGGGGCGCATTACACACCGCTCAGCAATGTACTGCTCTTCCCGCTGATACCGAGCCTGGATGCGATTTTACCACCGGAATTGCTGGTGCGGGCTGACTTCGGTGAGGATGCTCCGGTGCGCACGCCACCAGTTTTGCAAGCCAAGATGCAGGTTTCCGACCCGTGGGAAGCGGCTTCGGCGCCGGTGTTTGCAGGCGGCGGCGAGCAGCGGGGGCTGGTGGCGCGAATCAAAGAGCAACTGCGGATTGAGGACTTCTTCCAGCCTGACGAGTTGCAGCGCACCGGTGAGGGCTGGTATCTGGCGCGGTGCCCGTTCCACGATGACCGGCACCCGTCGTTCTGGCTGAATACGGAGCGGCAAATCGGTGGGTGCTTTGCGGGGTGCACAGGCAAGCCGGTGGACGCGATCAACCTGTTTGCCATGCTGCATGGGCTGGACAACCGCACGGCAATTGCGGTGCTGGCCCGGCGGCTGGGGCTGAAGGAGGTGTGAGGTGGCGTTAGGTTTCGTGCCTGAGGTTGGTGAGAACGTGTTAGCGTGGGTAGCCGACGCCTGGCGGCTGTGCCGGGTGGAGCAGACGGTGATCCAGGCGGCGGGGTTGAGCGTGAAGGTGGTGCCGCTGCGATGGCATGATAAGCGAGCCCGCTGGGTTGCTGGCACGCTGGTAAAGCCATTACCACGAGATTGGAGCGGCGGCGATGGTGAGTGATGGAAGACGACGGCCAGCCCCCGGCGTGGTGCGGTGCCAGGCCTGCGGCGCATACATTGGCCACTATGTGGAGCGGTGGAACGACGCCGCGGGGCGCTGGGAGACATGGCTGGCGGTGGGCGGTGCGATAGAGCGGTCGGCGCACGGGGTGTGTGCGAACTGCGGCGCAGAGTGGCACTGGTCGGCCAGCAGCAGGCGGCTGGAGCGGCTGCTGGGGCTGGCGAGGGGCAAGGTGCCCGCTGCGGATACGGAGCAGGAGACGCCCCAGGCCGAGGCCGATGAGGGCAAGCCCACGCCCCCGCTGGTGCTGGTGTTCGAGCGCCGCCCGCAGCCTGTGCCGATGCCGTTAGTGAAGGTGATGGTGCTTTCGCGGCAGGATGGGCGGGAGCAGATTGCCGGGGCGCTTTCGCTGACGCCGTTGGAGTGGCGGGCACTGCGGGAGGCGCTGGGGAGTTGCGAAAGCGAGGTGGTGAAGTTAGTGGTGAGGTGAGTGATGGCGACGACCTGGGTCAAGACTCGCCAGGGGATGTGGCTGCTGTTGAGAGATGGTGAGCGTGTTGGCGAGGTCTATCCGCACCGCCCCGTGCGCTGGATGGCCGGGAACTGGTGGGCGCGCCGCGGGGTTGCCCAGGGGCAGGCTGCCAGCGTGGAGGAAGCGATGCGAATGGTGGAAGAGGCGCTGGCGAGGCAGTTGACCCTGTGGTCGTGATTTTGTCCGGTTTACGCATATTATGCGGCAATTTTGCCGCTTAAAAAAATAGTTGGGCGCTGTGCCCGAAAGGAGGCTTGCGTGTTCAGAGACCTTTCATGGAAGTCGCCAGAGGTAGTCGCATTTGCCTTCCTCATACCGATCGCTGGGTGGGTGTATGTCGCTTTTGCGCTCTATCACATTTTTGTCGTTGATAAGCGCCCAACACCGCGTGCAGCCGACCAGCCCAAGGCTGGCCGCTGACGCTAACCGTTGGGCGGTAAGCCCGAAAGGATGAGGCTCCATGCCAGATAGCAAAACCGAAGCCATTGTGTGCCCCCATTGTGGGGCGGTGCAAGAAGCCGAGATTGTTTGGCCAGAAAAAGACCCTTGGCCGCAGTATGCGCATGTTTGCTCGGCATGCGGCTACATCATCACAGAGTCCGAATGGTCAGCCGTGAACCGCCCAACACCGCGTGCAGCGGACTCGCCTACGGCGAGCCGCTGACGCTGGCCGTTAGCCCGCAAAGAGCGGGCAAAGGAGGCGGAATGTTTGTCATATTAGTGTTCGACAACAGGCGGCTTGTTAGGCTTGCTATCAGTGCCGCGACAGAGAAGGCCGCTAACCAAATATTTGGCCTTGTGCGTGACGCAATGGCGAGCGAATACACCGTAGAGATGATGCGTGCGCCGGAGAGCGGCCCCGCTTCTGTCGTCAATGCAATGATACGTAGCGGGCTAACACCCGGTGCAGCGGACGCACCTAACGGTGCGCCGCTGACCTAAACCGTTAGGTTTCTAAAATGAGCACTTACCAAGTTCTTGACGTGGCCAGCGGTGGCCGCATGTTCTGGATTGACCGCAACGACCCACGTGCAGTATTTGTTGATAGGCGCGTGGAAACGGTGACCATGAAGGATTCGTCGGTCAAAAACAATCTTCGCACGCTGGAAGTACGCCCGATGGTACAGGCGGACTTCACAGCATTGCCGTTCCCCAGCAATCATTTTTCTCTGGTGGTATTTGACCCACCGCATCTGGTGAGCGCAGGCCCACGCTCGTGGCTGCGGGCGAAATACGGTGTGCTGGACGGTGACTGGCAAGCCATGTTGCAGGCTGGTTTCAGGGAGTGCTTCCGTGTGTTGGCCCCGTCCGGGACGCTGGTGTTCAAATGGAATGAGTATCAGATTCCGCTTTCAAAAATTCTCCCCCTCGCGCCGGTTGCCCCATTATTTGGGCACAAAAGCGGGCGCGCCAGCAAAACACACTGGCTGGTGTTTATGAAACCTAACACCGCATTGAGCGGACTGGCTTCGCCAGCCGCTCATGCTAACCGTTGGGCGAAGGAACAGGAACACCAACAAACGGCCCTAAATCTGTGCTATAATTAGAACAACTGAATACTCAGCGGCATTGCCGGAGTTACGCCCGGCGTTCCTGTGTGACCTGCGTTTTGCGCGGGTTGTGCGGGAGCGTCGGGCGTTTGCGGTTTAAACGATTTGCGATTCAGGAGGTGGATTGTGGACATTGTTGTGAACGGTATCAACCTGATGGCTTTGGTGTTCGGTCTCGTGGAGTTTTCCAAGAAAACTGGCCTGAAGGGAAAAGCCCTAACCGTGCTGAGTATGGTTATTGGCGTGCTGGTGGGGGTTGCCTACCAAATCGCCAAGATGTACCCGGCGGTGATGCAGTGGTTTGGCGTGGCGGTTTTTGGCCTGGCCGTGGGTTTGGCGGCAAGCGGTGTTTACAGTTTTGCTAACGCGCGCTGGCCGAAGCAAGAAAAGCAAAAAGCGGATGATGAGGGCGAGTAATGGCCGGGGTGATGTTGCAATCGTGGCGGCTCACACTGTTGGACAGTGACCTTGCCCGCATTCCTGCGGTTGCTGTGCGTTTGGCTAAATTGAGCGGGGCGCGGGTGTGGGCGTTCAAGGTGTCCGATGGCGCTGGCTTGTATTCTGAGTTTGCTCAGCATACGCGCCTTTACACCGACACTGCAGCGGCGCTACGCGACGCCGGTATAGAGGTGGCCGCGTGGGGCTTTCACTACGGGCGCAAATGGCTTAGTTTGGTAGGCCCAGAGCGCGAGGCGAAGGCCGTTTTGCAGGCACGCGAGATATTAGCGTTCAGAAAGTATTTTGTGGACGCTGAATCACGCTGGGAGCAATCGGCACGCGAGGGTGACGCTGCCAAACTGGTGAAACCGCTGAAGGATGCTGGCTTGGAGGTATGGCTGGAGAGTTTCAGGTACCCCGCCTATCACCCTGGCATTCTGTGGGAAGAGTGGGGTGAGGTTCTAAATGGCGGCTGGGCGCCACAGGTTTATTGGCTTCAGGCCTCAAACGCGGCAGCACAGGTAGAGCAAAGTTACCGGGAACACAAAGCAGTGGCAGATTTACCATTCTGGCCGGTATTTCCGGCATTTTGTCAGTCTGGTTGGTGCCCAACACCAGCACAATACAGAGCCGCCATTGCTGAAGCCGAAAAACTTGGAGCCGCAGGTATTGGGGCATGGAAAGCTGAGTGGTTGACGGAAAACTGGCCAGCGCATAAATCTTTTGTTGATGCTCTGGCTGAGTGGGCAGGTGGCGACGCGCCTCCTGAACCGCAACCATGCGACCCCACTGATGCCATTGCGCTTGCCGATAATCTCAAACGCCAGGCTGATACGTTGCTTGCTGAAACGCAAACGCTGGTGAGCGATGCGGTGACGTTACTCAATAAGCTGCAGGCAATGAAGAGGTGATTATGAGCCAACAGCGAATCACCAACGCCGAGATTGCCCGCCGGATGGACGCGATGTTCGACCGGCTGGACGCCATCGTGAGCGGTATCAACGACATGAAGGTGACATTGCGGCTGATGGACAACAGGGTGAGCGCGTTAGAGCAGGAAATGGCACAGCACCGGCGGGTGCTCTTCGGTGAGAACGGCGGGCGAGAGAAGCCCGGCATGGTTGACGACTTGCGGGATGTGCGCCGGGCAGTAGCGGCTACTCAGCGGGCGGTTTCCAGGGCTGCATGGGCGTTTGTCGTCTCTATATTGAGCGCGGCCGGTTTGTGGTTTGCCCATGTGGCGTTAGGGCTGCGGTGGTGAGCATGGCGGCAAACTGGAAGGTGGCCGACAGCAAGGCGGGCGTGTTGACGCTGCGCCTGACCGACGGGAAGGCCGGGTCGGTGTGGCGGTTCCTGCTGGTTTCGGACGCGCACCTGGACAGTATCCGCTGCAACCGGGAGCAGTTTTTTGCCGATATGGAGCGGGCTAAAGCCCTGGGTGCAGTGGTGCTGTTCAACGGCGACATTTTTGACGCCATGCAGGGGCGGGCTGACCCGCGGCGGAGCATGGACGACCTGCGGGAAGAGTACCGCCGTGACGACTACTATGACTTCGTGGTGGAGGATGTGGCGCAATTGCTGGCTCCGTATGCGGGGCAGATTGCCTTAGTAGGGCAGGGCAACCACGAGAGCAAGGTGCGGCAGTACCAGGGCACCGATTTGGTGCAACGGCTGGTGTATGCGCTGCGGAAGGAGCACAACAGCCCGGCGCAGCCTGGCGGTTACAAGGGCTGGGTGCGGCTGCAGGTGGAGCGGGCAGACGGGCGGATGGTGGACACGGCGGTGATCCGTTACGCCCACAGCGCAGGCGGCGGGAATGCGCCGGTGACGCGAGGCACGATTCAGACCAACCGGCAGGCGGTGTATATCGTGGATGCGGATGTGGTCTGGAACGGGCACAACCACCAGGGCTATCTGCTGCCAATTGCCCGCGAGCGGTTGAGCACGCGGGGCGTGGTGTACCGGGATGTAGTGTGGTTCGTGCGCACGCCCGGCTATAAGGACGAGTTCGTGAAGGCGACGACGGGCTGGGCGGTGGAGCGAGGCGGCGGGCCGACGCCGTTGGGTTCGGCGCTGCTGACGGTGCGGCTGGAGCGGGAGCGTTCCAGGTGGGTGTTGCGGACGGATGTGGAGATGTGGGTGAGGTGAGCAGGGTGCAGGGTGCAAGTTGCAGGATGCAAGTTGCAGGGAGCAGTGTGCGGAAGGTTTAGCGAGGTTGAAGGTTGTGCACGCAGGCGAGTTGCGAGTTAGGCATTGCGAGTTAGGAAGTTAGGAGGTTAGGCGGATGCCTGGCGGGCGGAAGACGAAGTTGAATGATGACCGAATCAAGGCCATCTGCAAGTACGTGGAGGAAGGGCTCACGTACGAGACTGCCGCGCGCCTGGCGGGGATTGACCCCGCGACCCTGCACCGCTGGCGGCGGGAGGGTGCGCAGGCGAAGCGGGGGCTGAAGAAGAAACTGGTGGAGGAATTGGAGGTCGCCAACGCGAAGGCCCAGCGGAAGCTGGTGCGGCAGGTGAAGAAGGAGAAGGGCGGGGCGAAGTGGATTTTGGAGCGGCGGTGGCCGAAGGATTGGGGCACACGGCTGGATGTGCAGTTCGAGGGCCAGCCGTTGCAACGTGTGGTGCTGGATCTTTCTCAGGTGCCAGAGGAGCAGTTGCGTCGATTTCTGGCAACCGCATTTGCGGAGGTGCAGAAGTGAACGCCCCTATTGCCCCTAACTGGCGCACTTTGCGGCAATTGCCGCCCCAGGCTGCAGTTGCGGCGATGGAATTGGCGCGTCGGCATGTGGGCGACTTCGCTTCGTTTACGTGGGCTGATGTGCATCGCCCACTGCTGATGACGCCCTTCCACCGCAAACTTGCCGAGATTCTGGAACAGGCGGCAGAACGGCGGCAAAACATCATACTGAGCACGCCGCCGCAGCATGGCAAGAGTACCTTCGTTTCCGTGGCGTTCCCGGCGTGGTGGCTGGGGCGTCATCCGGGCGATTCGGTGATTTTGACTTCGTACGCTGCGTCATTGGCGTACCGCAACAGCCGGGCGGTGCGGGATGTGGTGGAGGGCGCGGCGTTCCGGGTGCTATACCCCGATGTGGGCACCGACCCAGCCTCGCGGGCAGTCGATGCGTGGAAACTGGCCCCACCACACACGGGGCAGGTTGTGGCTGCAGGTGTGGGCGGCCCCATTACGGGGCACGGTGCCGAGTTGGGTATTATCGACGACCCATTCGAGAACTGGATGCAGGCGCAGTCCAAAACCTACCGCGACCGCGTGTGGGACTGGTTCAAGGGCACTTTCCGCACGCGCATTCACGAAAACGGCGTGATGGTGCTGATTTCTACCCGCTGGCACCCTGACGACTTGATTGGGCGATTGCTGAAGCATCAGCCGGAGCGGTGGGTTTATTACAACTTCCAAGCTGTGTACGAGGGAAATTGCGGGCGTGACGACCCGTTGGGCCGCAAAATAGGCGAGCCGTTGGCGCCAGCGCTGTATTCCCTCGAGGCTTTACGGAGCATTGAAGAGGATGTTGGCCCACGTGTGTGGGAAGCGGAATACCAGGGATGCCCGATGAGCGTTTCGGAAGTGCTGCTGGATGTTTCCAAACTGCAGATAGAGGACGATGTGCCAGATAACGTGAAGATGCGCTATGCCGTGCGCTATTGGGACCTGGCAGCGAGCGACGCGCCGGGGTCGTCGTATACCACGGGGTTGAAACTGGGCGTGGACGAGCGCGGCGAGTGGTGGGTGCTGGATATTGCCCGCACGCGCTCGCTGTGGCCGCAGACGCGCGAGATGGCACGGCAAACGCTGCTGAAGGACGGCCCCAGCGTGGTGCAGGGTATTGAGAACGTAGGCTTCCAGCGGGCCGCTTACGACGACCTGCGGTCGCTGGCGCCGGAAGGATACAAGATTCGCAGGGTGAAGGTCGTTGGCGACAAGGCATCGCGGACGGTGTATTTTTCGGGGCCGTTGGCGGCAGGGAAGATCCATGTACTGCGAAGACCGTGGACGCAGGCGTTTCTGGACGAGTTACGTGAGTTCCCGCATGGAGCGAACGATGACCAAGTGGATGCGCTTTCGGGAGCGGCGTATATGTTACGGCGGCAAACGCCCCAAAAGGCACGCAGCCGCTCATGGGCATGATGGAGGACTTGAGGATGGCAGACACAATGGCGCTTCTTGACCGTGCTGTAGCCGCCCTGCGAACTCAGGGGCGGAGGCAGCGGGCATATTGGGAATACTACGAGGGTGACCAGCCATTGCTCTACGTCACCGAATCGGTGCGCAACTATTTCCGCTCACGGGCGCGAAGCCAGTTGCGGTTTGTGGAGAACTGGGTTTCTGTGGTGGTGGCTTCGGTGCTGGAACGCATCCACCTGCAGGCGTTGCACCACACCAACCCCAAGGTAGACGCGGTGCTGCAGCGCTTGCTGGCAGAGGGCGATGTTGTGGGGCTTTCCTATGATGTGCACGAGCAGGCGCTGGCCACAGGTGAGGCGTATCTCATTGTATGGCCTTCCCTGACGGATATGCAGCAGCGGATGCCCAGGCCGTTCTTCCAGGTTCCCGGCAGCGTCGTGGCGCTGGTTGACAATGAGGATGCAACTCGCATGGTTGCAGCAGCGAAGTGGTGGAAAGATAGCGAAGGGTTCGTGCGGCTTACGCTTTACACGCCAGAGGCGCTGTACCGCTATCGCAGTCGGGCCAGGGCTGCAGGGAGCGATTCGGGCGAGGACATTACCGACGCGAGGGCATTCGCACCTTATGGCACCGAGACAGCCCCGGCAGTGGAAGCCAATCCGACCGGGCGGTTGCCAGTGGTGCGGTTTCAGACCCACAAGGCGGCGGCAACGCCGGAGTATCTGAAAGCAGCGCCAGCGCAAGACATGCTGAACAAGACGCTGGCTGACCAAATGGTGACTGGCGAATGGGGTGCGTTCCCGCAGCGGTATATCGTGACGAATGCTGACCTCTCGCAGTTGGAGAGCAAGCCTGCCGGGTTGTGGGAGATACCGGCGGGCGTCGAGGGCGTCGAGCCCACGAAAGTTGGGCAGTTCGACCCCGCAGATTTGAGCAATTACACGAAGGTAATTGAGCATTTCGTAGCGGCAATTGCAGCAATCAGCCGTGTGCCTTCCTACTACCTGCGAGCGGGCGGGGAGACGCCCTCGGGTGAAGCGTTGCGGTTGATGGATTCGGTTTTAGTGCACCGAGCGAAGGCGCGGATGGCAGCGTTTGCGCCCGCATGGAAACAAGTGGCGCGGTTGATGCTGGCGTTTGAGGGCGTACAGGCTGACCTGGCCGATTTGCAGGTTGAATTTGCTGACCCCGCCGTGACATTCCCCGACAAGGTGGCCGATGCGCGGGCGAAGAACCGGCAGGCCGGGATGCCATTGACCTCCATTTTGCGGGAGGAGGGCAAGCCTGAGGCATTCATCAGGCAGGTGCAAGACGACCTGTTGGAAGAGCGACAAGAAGCGAGCCTCGAAGCCGGGCTGGCGCAGTTACTGGCCGGGCGAGCGGAGTGAGTGCGATGTCTGATTTGGCTAATTTGCTCAAGGTTTTCAAACGCACCCACGGGGCTATTGTCACGGACTCCGAGAACACCGAGGATGCGTTGCTGAAACTGCTGTATGAGGTGATGCGGACGCACTCGGTACATTCGGTGGTGGATGCGTTTGCGCGCAACCCGCAGCGGTACGCGGGCGATCTGCGAAATGTGCTTCGCGAGGTGCAGGCGGCGTACATCCCTGCCTCGGAAGAGGTGGTCAAAGTTTCGTGCGAGAAGGCCGCGGAGCACCACACGACATGGCTCAAGTTTCTGGCGGCGGCGTTTGGCGTGGAACTGGCGCTGCAGGCGCTGGATGCCAATGAGCTGTTCAGTCAATACTCAGCAGCAGCGCACGGGCTACCTGATGCGGCAATGGCGGTCAGCGTGGAAGCACTCAATGGGGAGGCGCCGACGGCCATTCGGTCGTTCGTGATGCGAACGATGGCAAAGTTGGGGCTTTCCAGCCGCACGGCATACCGCACGATTTTGATGGAGACCCTGCGCAAGTCTAACCTGCGGGCTTACAGGCACATCCCCGGCATCAAGGGGTACCGGCGGGTGGCTTCCAAATCGCCGCGCACATGCGCAGCGTGCATTGCACTGGACGGGAAGTTCTACGAGACCGATGTGTTGATGGAAGAACACCCGAACGGGCGGTGCCAGTTGGTGCCGGTGACGGAGGCCTACGACCCGCAATGGGAGCCTGCCTGGAAGTGGCTGGAAAGCCAGCCGGAGGACGTGCAGCGCAAGGTGTTGGGGCCTTCGCGCCTGGCGGCGTTGAAGTGCGGCGACCTGTCGTGGAGCGACATGGCGGTGACGCAAGTTGCTGACGATGGGCGTGTGAGTTTATCGGTCGTACGCGTCCGAGATATTGGGCGCTGACACAAATTCCTGGAGGTGGCGAGATGCCTGAGAACACGAATGATGCTGGCAACCAGACCGAGACGGGCGGCGGTCAGCAGACTGTAAACGCAGAATCTTTCGAAGCGTGGCTGGAAGCGCAGCCGGAGGAAGTACGCGCGCTCTATGATGCGCACATTCAGCGCCTGAAGGGTGCGCTGAACAGCGAACGCGAGATGCGTTCCCGACTGGAGAAGCAGTTGAAGCGCATTGCGAAGGGCGAGGAAATTCCTGATGCTGTGCGGCAGCAAATCGAGGAGCTCACGACGAAGCTCTCTGCAGCGTCGCGGCGCGCGGCTTTTATGGCCAAGGCCACAGAGCACGGTGCGATGTATCCTGACCTGCTCTACGCGGCGGTGGCAGAGAAACTTCAGGATGATGCAGACCTCAGCGACCCAACATTGTGGGAGGGGTTGCGGAAGAAATATCCGCCGCTGTTCCGCCCAGCCAGCGGCGTGGTCAGCAATGGCGACGCCGGTGCCGGTGGTGACGAACCTCCCGCTCCAAAAAAGTCTTTTGACGACGTGATTCGCAAACTTGCCCGCGGATAACGGGCAAAAGGCCAATTTTCAAGGAGGTTGATCATGGCCTATAACGATGCTATTACCCGTACCGATGCCGATGCGCTCATTGAAGAGAGCGTGGCAAACCAGATTTTCGAGAGCATGGCGACCGATTCCATGATTATGCGGCTGGGCACCCGCCTGGCTGACATGCCTGCCCATGTGCACCGTCTGCCGGTGCTTTCGCTGCTGCCGACCGCCTATTTCGTGAATGGCGACTCTGGCCTGAAGCAGACGACCAAGATGGCGTGGGAGAACAAGTACATCACCGCCGAAGAGATTGCTGCCATCATCCCGATTCCCGAAGCGGTCATCGACGACGCCAGTTACCCGATTTGGGACCAGGTGCGCCCGCAAGTGGCGGCAGCACTGGCCCGCGTGTTCGACAGCGCGGTGCTGTTTGGCGTGAACGCTCCCTCGACCTGGCCGGGCGGCCTGTTCCAGGGCACGGTTGACACCAGCCACGTGGTGAACCTCGGTGACATCACCACCGACCCGAAACTGTATACCGCCATTTTCGACGAAGGCGGCGTGCTGGCAAAGGTGGAAGACAGCGGCTATCTGGTCTCCGGGCACATTGGGGCAATCTCGCTGCGGGCAAAGCTGCGCGGCCTGCGCGACACCAACGGCAACCCGCTCTTCGTGCGGGCGATGCAGGAAGGTACGCGCTATGAGTTGGACGGTGAACCTATTGAGTTCCCGCGCAACGGCGCGTGGCTCACTTCGCTGACTTACAGCGGCAACACCTACACCAACCCGCTGCTAATTTCCGGCGATTTCACGCAATTGGTGTGGTCGTTCCGCCAGGGTTTGCGCTGGAAACTGCTTGACCAAGCCGTGATTCAGGACGGCAGCGGCAACATCATCTACAACCTGGCACAACAGGACATGGTTGCGCTGCGCGTGACCGTTCGGCTGGGCTGGCAGTTGCCGAACCCGGTGAATCCCGTGGACGGCAGCGCGAACCGCTACCCGTTTGCGGCGCTGGCTGAGTCTGTGGCTGCTGCTGCGTAGACGTTTTGAAACGAGTTGAGAGGTGAGACGTGGCCGACTGGACTGTTTCTGCTGATGACCTGGCCGCTGTGCGGCGGATGGTCGGGGAGCCCGACGATGTGGCTCCCTGGACGGATGACGTGCTTACGGGCATCATTGCGGGCTACCCCCTGCGGGACAGCAGCAACCATGAGCCGGGCGATGATGCGTGGGTGCCGACATTTGACTTGAACGCGGCAGCGGCAGAGGTGTGGGAACAAAAAGCGGCTGCGCTCACCTCTCAATATGATGCAACGGTGGACGGGACAACGGCGCGCAGGTCGCAGAAGTTCACCCACGCGCTGCGGATGGCGCAGTACTACCGAGCGCGGCGTAGTGCAAGGGTGACAGCCGTGACCACCGTGGGCGATGCAGCCACAGTGACGCCGGAGGAGGTAGGCGCAAGTGACGACGCTGATGCCTGAGAACGAGCGCACCGACCTGAAGAGCAGTGTGACCGACCTGTGGCCGTTTGTGTGTGATGTGTATGCGGCCAGCGTGGCCGATGATGCCAATGGCGGCGCGGGCATTACCTACCCCGAAAAGCTGGAACGCGTGCCATGCTCAGTATTGACCGGGCGGGCGCGAGAGAACAATGCAAGCACCGGCGGCGGGTCCGCTGTAGCCGTGCGTCAGGTGCGGGTGCGGCTGCCGGAGACCATGCTGGGGCTGGCGCCGCGTTCCCGCATTGTCGTGCGCCGTGAGGACGGCACGATGGTGACGACCTACGAAACACGCAGCGTACCCGTTCCTGGTGTGCTTTCGGTCTCGGTGGATGTGATGGATACTTCGGAGGCGTATCCAGATGGGTACACGTACTGAAGTGGACTTGAGCGAGTTTGAGGAACTGGTTGCGGCGTTACGCGGTGCAATGCCGAAAGCGGCGCATGGTGCTCTGCTGGGCGCGGCGGCTATTCCCGTTGGCGAAATTAAGTTGCGGATGGCGGCGGCCAAGCATGGGCGGCGTTACGGCGACCACATTGCTTCAGCGCCAGGGGAAGCACCGGCCATAGACATTGGCGAACTGGCGGGCAGCGTGCGCGTGCTGGGGGGCGCTCACAGCCCCATTGAGGCATGGGTCGAGTTTGGCTCAGATGTGCCACACGCGGTCTATACAGAGATGGGCACCTCGCGAATGGCGCCGCGCCCGTGGCTGGTTTCCACCACGATGGAGATGGAGGTGCGGCGGGCTATCAACCGCGCGTTTGCGCAGTCATTGCGGGCGCTTTTGCGCAGGTTTGGAGGCCAGTGATGGACTACGCGGGTGTGCTGGCGCAATGGCTGCGGGAACAGGCGGCGCTGCAAGCGCTGACATCGTGCGTGTATGCGCGGGTGCTGACCGCGGCGGCGCTGCGGAAATCTGACGCTTGCGTGGTGGTCAATGAACGGCCAGAGGTGGATGAGCCGACCTACGGCGACGCGGCGCTGGTGACGCACGTGGCCTTCGATGTGGATGTGTATGCCAATGATGCCGGGAAACTGGCGCAGATCGTGGATGAGGTGACGGCGCTGCTCAACGGGCAAGACGGCGTGGCGGCTTTCCAAGGTTTGTGGCTGACAAGCGCCGATGTGCCAGTTTTCTCGGATGTTTCTTTTCGGTTTCGTAAGCGCCTGAGTTTTCGGGGCGCACTCAAATGATGCAGACTGGAGGTTTTGACCATGACTGCGACTTATGCAACGATTCTCTCTGTGCAGGATGCCAATGATGCCAACACCTGGGTGCCCATTGCCAAGGTGCGCGACCTGAAAGGGCCAGGCTTGAAAGTGGACACCGAGGAAGTGACCACCAATGATTCCGGCGGCTGGAAGGAATACGAAGCCACGCTCATCGACGGCGGCGAGGTTTCGTTTGAACTGGAATATGACCCGGCGCTGGACACCCATAAGGGCAGCGGCGCGAATTCCATCCCCGGGATTCTGCTGGCCCGCGTCAAGCGCAATTTCAAGATCACTTTCCCCGATGCCAGCGAAATTGCGTTCGCTGCGCTGGTGACGGAGTTTGAGCCGGACGCGCCTACGGGCGGCACGCGGAAGGCTTCGGTGAAGATGCAGGTCAGCGGCGCGGTGGCTCTGCCGTGAGGAGGCTCTGATGGCTGAAGACGCAAAAAAGCAGATGAAGGTGCTTTCGCGGGACGACATTCGTGCGCTGGATGACAGCGTGCGGGTGCCGGTGGAAATTCCGGAGTGGGGCGGCGTGGTGTATGTGCGTTCGATGACCGCGCTGGAACGCGACCGGTTCGAGGCTTCGCTGATTGAGATGCGCAAGGGAAAGCAACGGCTGAACCTGGACAATGCACGCGCCCGGCTGGCCGTGATGGTGTGCGTGGACGAAAACGGTAAGCCGCTCTTCCAGCAGAGCGACGTGGGCTGGCTGGCGGCCAAGAACGCCGCAGCGTTGGACCGCATTTTCGAAGTGGCCAGTGATTTGAGCCGCCTCAGCGCAGATGATGTCGAGGAACTGACAAAAAACTAAGGCGGAACCCCCAGCGCTTGTTTGCCTTTCGGCTGGCGCTGGCGCTGGGGGTTCCCAACCCTGATGACCTGCTGGCGCAGATGGATGCGCGGCTGTTCGACGAATGGCAGGCGTATTTTGAGGCGGAGCCGTGGGGCACACAGGCGCAGGATGTGCGCCTGGCGATGCTGCTGCAAACACTGATTGCGGTGAATGCGGCGAAATCGTCGGATATGCCCAGGGTAGAGGAACTGCTGCCGACGTGGTCGCGGCAGATGCTGCGGGCGGCCCAGGAGGCGGAGCGCGAGGCGTCAGAGGATACTGAGCAACCAGCGTGGAAAGCATGGAAGGAATCGCTGAGTATCCTTGCGCAGTTACCAAAGAGGTGATGGGATGGCATCGTTAGCGAAAATCACCGTCCGGCTGGTTTCGGACATTACGGAGTTTGACCAAGGGTTGCAACGTGCTGAGACGAAAGCGAGCGCGTGGGCCTCGCGCGTCACAAAGATGGGCAAACGGCTGACAATGGCAGCAACGTTGCCGATTGCGGGCTTTTTGGGATATGCGCTGGATAAAGCATCTGACCTCTATGAGTCGGTAAATAAAGTGCAGGTGGTCTTCGGCGATGCGGCGGATGAGGTGCTACGATTTGCTGATAACTCCGCCTTGGGATTGGGAATGTCGCAACAAGAGGCCTTGGAAGCAGCGTCCACTTATGGCAACTTGTTCGAAAGCGTGGGGGTGATGCCATCTGCGGCGGAGAAGATGTCACTTTCGCTGGTGCAACTTGCTGCTGACCTGGCGTCGTTCAACAACCTTTCGCCAGAGGAAACCCTGGCCAAGCTCAAGAGCGGGTTGGTGGGTATGGCCATGCCGCTGCGGGACGTGGGCATCAACCTGAGCGCGGCGTTAGTGCAGCAGAAAGCACTGGACATGGGGTTAGCAAAGACGGCGAAAGACCTGACACCTGCAATGTTGATGCAGGCCCGCTACGCGCTCATTATGGAGCAAAGCAAAAATGCTCAGGGAGACTTTGCGCGCACCTCTATTGGCGTTGCCAACAGTATGCGCATCGTAAAAGCGCAGTTGGTCAATTTGGCGGCAGGGCTGGGAAAGGTATTGTTGCCGTATGCAATGAAAGCGCTCAATATTGCCAAGCGAGGATTGGCATGGTTAGATGCAATGAGCCCGCGCACGAAAACGCTTATTGTGGTGGCGTTAGGATTGGCAGCAGCATTGGGGCCATTACTGTGGATTTTGGGCTCATTCGTAGGGGCGCTTTCCAACCTTGGTGGCGTGGTTTCTGGCATTGGTGGGCTGTTGGGCAGTTCTTTCCTTTTGCCCATTTTGGCCATTGCCGGAGCGGTGGCCTTGTTGTATTTTGCATGGACGAATGATTGGGGAGGGATACAGGAAAAAGCGGCTGCGGCATGGGTGTTTCTGCAACCACTGCTGGCAAAGTTGGGCAATTTCCTGAAGAACACATTGGCAACAGCAGTGGCTTACTTCGCTTCGCTGTGGACAAACACGCTTTCTCCTGCACTCGCGGCGGTGGGTGGATATGTGAGCACCGTGTTGTGGCCTGTGTTGCAGCAAATGCTTACGTGGTCAGCGAACAATGCCGCTGGGCTGATCGGAATTTTCGCTGCAGTGTGGACGGGTGTATTGGCGCCGGCCCTAAAAATTGTATGGAAGGTGCTGGCCACTATTCTGTGGCCAATTGTCAAGACTGTTGCGAAATTCATAGGGGCCACATTTGTACTTGCAGTTCGCGTCCTGGCTGGTGTATTTCAACGCTATTTACTCCCAGGTATCACCAAGGTGGGTAACTGGATGGAAAAGCATCTTATGCCAATATTCAAAAAGGTGGCAGACTTCATCGGCACCAAATTGCAGCCGGTATGGGATGCGTTAGGATCTTCCATCCAGGAAATTGCAGATTTTATCGGTAGTGTAACCAGCAGACTGCAGGCGTTGGCAGACAAGTTGGCTAATCTGAAACTGCCCGATTGGCTGACACCAGGCAGCCCCACGCCGTGGGAAATCGGGCTGTGGGGCATCAACCGAGCGTTGCAAAAAGTGGCCAGTGTTGGTTTGCCTGAACTCAATGACGAACTGCGCGTGACGCACCGCATCAGTGCACCGCCGCTGGGCAGTTCGCTGACGGCAGGGGCGCGGGCGGCGCTGAGTGGAAACGCGGGAAGGCCGCGGACGGTGACGATTGTGGTGCCATATCAACCGACGGTGAGCCTGGCGGATGAAGCGGAACTGGAACGGGTGCTGGGGCCGTTTTTCGAGGAGAAACTGCGGCTGGCGTTAGGAGGCGCATCGTGACGCTGCCGAAATGGCATCTGCTGGTGGACTGGGATGGAGACGGCACCTTCGAGAGCGACGAAGGCGTTGCAGTGTTCCATGCTTCCATTGAGCGCGGCAAGCGGGATATTGTGCGGCATGACGGCAAGGGCTTCGAGCCGCCGCAAATTGGCAAAGGAACGTTGTTGCTGGTGGACAAAACCGGCAGGTATGACCCGTGGAACGCGGGTTCGCCAATTTACCCCAACTTTACGGCGAACAAGTCGTTCAAACTGCAGGTGGAGGTAGATGGCACGATTTACCCTGTGGTGCGGGGGCGGATTCAGAAAATCCGGCGGGATAGTGCAATGGGAGCGTCACCCGTGGTACGGCTGGACGTGACAGACGCGTGGGCAGACCTCAATGACGCTATCTATGTCGCGCCGCAGCGCAACATTTACCCAGGCGATGCAATGGGCATGATTCTCGACGCGGCGGGATGGGATGCAGCGCTGCGCGACATCGACCAGGGCGTCGATGAGCGAGCAGTCTGGTGGGCCTCCGGCGAAACGGCGCGAGCGGCGCTGCACGCGCTGGCCAGTAGCGACGGCGGCACATTGGCGCTGCGAGCCGATGGCACCATCCGATTTCGGGACAGGCACGCGGACGAAGAGAGTATCGGCACCCTTACGGATGCGGACATATTCCACGGCGTGCGCATTCCGTTGCCGTGGGACTCGGTGCGCACGCGCGTCGAGGTTACAGCGTACATGCCAAGCGACCTGGAGGGCGAGTTGTTCACCTATCGCGCTCCTGTGCCTGTGCAAGGCAAGACAACGAGCGAGGTGTTCATTTCGCCCCCGACGGGCACTTATATTGAGTCGGTAACCTCGGTGGTGTTTGGGGCATCGTATGATGCGGGCGGGGCGGAAGATGCCACAAGCGCGCTGGACGTAACGGCGGAAGTGCTCAGTGCAACACGCCTAAAACTTACGATTGTCAACAATGATACGGGGCAGGTGTATTTGCAATGGGCAACCATCAACGGAAGCGGGGTGCGGCTGACAGGCGTTACCAGTGAGGCCAGCAATGACACCGGTATTGCTCTGTATGGAGAACGCACCTTGAAGATCGATAATTTGTGGTTGCAGGATGTATTCGTAGCAAAAGATTTTGCCGACCACTATGCCTGGTGGTTAGGCGAGCCCTCGCCCGACAGGGCCTTGCTCTCGGTGGTGTTGCGCGGGAATGCTAAACAATTCCTGTGGGATGTGGGCGATGTGATCACCGCGGATTTGAACGTGTTGCCCGAGCCGCAGGCATACCGCATTATTCGGATGAAGCACCGCTGGCTCGACCGCGGCGGGGTGAAGGTTGAAACAGAGATGCTACTGGAGCCGAAATTCTCTTTCACGAATATGTACTGGTTTTTCCCCACGCAGTTGGGTGTCACGAGCCGATTTGGTTTTTGAGGAGGCTAATGTGCAACGGGCAACGATGGAAAGTTTGAAACAGCGGATGCGGGTGCAGTCGGCGCGGGACGTGTTCCGGCGGCTGGCGCGGTATACGCATCAGCGGATTGTAGACGAGATAGCCGCCGATGCACCAATTGCTGCTCAGCGCGATGGGGGGCGCTGGGTGGCAGTGTGCGAATGCGGCGGCGCTGAGGTGGTGGCTGGGCCGGACGCGCCGGATGATGAGCAGGTGTTCTTTTGCTGTTCGTGTGGGAATGCCAGTGTGGGGGGCAGGTGGCGACCGGTAGTTTATGAGGAGGTGCGTGATGCCGTTGAGTGATTGGCAGGGTGTGCCGTTGGTAACCACAGGAGATTTGTGGACGGCCGCGTTACATAACACGTACATCCGGGCAAACCAACAGGCGCTATATGACGGCGTCGCTGATCATGAGGCCGATACAAGCAATCCGCACCAGGTAACGCCGACACAAATCGGTGCCGCGACGCAAAGCGCGCTGGACGCGCACGAGGCCGATACCAATAATCCACACCAAGTAACTGCTGCTCAGGTTGGGGCGGCTCCAACAATAATTACGGGTACGGGGACGTGCTGGCGTTTCCCCGATGGGATGCAGATATGTTGGTACTACGGCCTATACGTTGGTGCAGGTGGAAGCGCTACGTGGGCGTTTCCCGCGGCATTCTCCGGCTCGCCTACCGTTCTGGTTACAGGGCATCGTTCGTTGATGAATAACTATCTCGACCCACAAAGTGCTACGTCGGCGACGATTTACAATACCTCGTCTACGGGACGCAACGCCCATATATTGGCAATCGGCAACTGGACGTAGGAGGCTGCGATGAGTATCTATTTTGAGAAATTCCCTCAGGCTGGACTACAGGATGCCGCGCTCGGTTACACGTGGAGCGGGCGGG
The DNA here is from genome assembly GCA_011322445.1 of Chloroflexota bacterium. Lineage (NCBI taxonomy): Bacteria > Bacillati > Chloroflexota > Chloroflexota bacterium. The sequence continues at coordinate 113,931 of DRMV01000008.1, forward strand.
TACTGACCGCCACGCTGTACCACGTGGAGCGCGGCGATGATGGCGCGATTGCCAGCCAAACCGCCGTTGCCAGCGAGGACTTTGATTTTTCCAGCCTCGCCGCTGGCGAAGTGGCACGGGTTGAGCCGCAAGTGTTGCCGGTCAACCCAGTAGTGCGCGCCGAGTGTGACGCCAACGGCGACCTGCATGCGCGGGTTGTGAATTGGTATGACCCGCGGTATGAGAACGCACCGGAAACGCAAACGGAGGTGCTGAATGGCTAAACGATTGCATACCCCAAAGGCGCATCAGCCCAAGCCCCAGCAGCCGCGTAAGCGGCCTCGCCCGCGCGGGTGGCATGATTGGATAGAAGAGAAGCGGCGTGAGGCTGAGAGCGGCAAGCGCTCCCACGGACGTGCAGTGGTGCATGTTGTAAAGGAGCCACTGCCGCAGCAGAAATATAACCGCGCGAAATGGCGGAAAATGACCGTGGCCGAGCGTGTGGATGCGATTGCGGAGCGATTGGGGCTGTTAGAGCCGCCAGCGGTCGACGGGTGAGGCGCGGCGGTGGGCAGTTTTGACATCGGCCTGGGCGATTTCCAAATAGCGCTCCACCATCGTTAGCGTGCGGTGTCCAAGAATGCGCTGTAGGGTGAACACGTCGCCGTTGTTGCGTAGGTATTCAATTGCAAAGGTATGCCTGAAACGGTGGGGGTGAACATTAGGCACGCTGGCGCGTTCACCCAAGCGGTTGAGAAGTTGACGGAGGCCATGCCGGTCAAGGGCGTGGTCTTCGGTTTTGTCTACGAAGAGAGAGAGGCTATCGGGGTCAGGGTCTTCTTTGGTGTCGGTACGGCTGGCGATGTAATGCCACAGGGCACGGCGGGTGCGGTTGCCGATAGGAAGCACGCGGGCACGTGATTTTTCGCCGGAGCCGTAGGGGCGGATGATGATTTCGCCGTTGTCCAGATCCACATCGCCGAGGGTAAGGCGAGCGGCTTCGGAAATGCGGATGCCGGTATCAAGGAGCAAGAGGATGAGAGCACGGTCACGCTTAGCAGTGGAGCGCGGCATAGTGAACGAGCGGCGGTGCTGAGTATTGGCGGGGGCGGTGCGGCTGCAAGCGTCCAGCAGTTTGCTGATTTCCTCATGGGTGAGGGGGTGGATGACGCGGTTGGCGCTTTTGGGAGCGGGGATGGCAAGAGAGGGGTTGAGAATGTTGAACTCAGACGCCGCCCAGCGAAAGAAGGAGCGGATGCCCGTCCAGAAGCGGCGAACGCTGGACGAGGCGTGCGACTGCCCCCAGTAGGCGAGGAAGGCCTGCAGGTCGGCGGTGGTAATGGCGGTAACATCGGGGTCGTTGAGATACTCGGCAAGGCGGCGGATGGTGTATTTGTGCAGTTGCACGGTATGAGGAGAGCGACCGGCGGCGAGCATATAGATTTCAAACCCTTTGGTTGCTTCTGTTAAATGCATAGAGATGCGCTCCCTGGTTGAGGGGGGTGCGGCTACCTCGGAGCGCATCTCTTGGTTGGGACAGGGGAAAGTGTTGCTAAAATGGGCGGGACAGGACTCGAACCTGCGACCTCTTCCTTGTAAGGGAAGCGCTCTAACCAGCTGAGCTACCCGCCCCAACAGGACTTGATTATACCGCAGCGGCGCTTTTCAGAAAAGCGCTTCTTCGGTTTTGGGCGAGGTCAGCGGGGCTTTGCCGTAAAACTGCCGGTATAGTGCCCGCAGGTTGCGCCGGTGAAGTTCCGGTGCCAGGCCACCCAGCAAAATGTGGCTCTTGCCACAGTCGTCAACCTCCAGTTTATCCAGATAATCGCCGGCATACTTGCGCCGCGCCGCCTGCCGCACTTCCTTCCGAATGCACGCCAGGTAATCCAGATGCTCTTTGAGGGTTTCCTTGATTTCACCCCGCAAGATGATGTCGCCGTGGCCGGGAATGATGTTTTCTAACCGCATCTTGCCCACCCGGCGCAGGCTTTCCACCAGTGCCTCATAATCGCCATCCACCAGATAAGGAATGGGCATAATCGCATCGCCAGAGAACAAAATGCGGTCGGGCTCTACCAAAATTCCCATGCCGTCGGGGCTGTGGCCGGGCAAGGGAATCATCCGCAACACCTTCTTCCCCACTTTCAGGCTCATTTCGCCCTCCGTCACCACTATTTGCGGCGGCACCAGTTTGATTTGCCGGTAAGCCGCCGAGGTGCGCTGGGCTTCCTCCAGCGCGGGCAGCCCCTTGGAAAGCATCAGGCGGCGGCACAGCGCGTGGGAAATCACCGTCGCGCCGGGGAAAAAGACATTGCCCCAACTGTGGTCGGCATGATAGTGGGTATTGAAAATGTAGCGCACGGGCAGTTGGACGTGCTCTTCAACAAAATCACGCAGCGCCAGGGTTTCGGCAGGCAGCGCCAGGGTATCGATCAAAACCGCCCACTTGGGACCGACCACCAACCCCGCCGTCACCTGAGCATAACGCTCGCTTTGGAAGTAATAGACGTTGTCTGCGACGCGTTCATACTGGAACATAACCCCTCCTGTGGCGGCTTATTCTGCCGAGTGATGCGTTGCGGCAAGGATAGCACAAAGCGGAAAGGCTGTCAAAAAACGCGACATAAACAAAGACATCAGGGGGAAAAGCAAACGTCAGGCGTTGCGGCGCAGCGTCCACGCCCGCAGCCGGCGGGTGACCGCCAGCACCCGCGGCAGCGCCTGGCTATACGCCGCGTAGAACGCCCGCCGGGCCGGGTAATCCCACGCGCCCAAAGTGCGGACCACCCTGGCCCCAAACCCTCGTTTGAAGCGGAACACCCCCCACATCGGATCGGTCGGCGCGAACTCGTCGGGCGCGCCCCAAAAGTCATACTCCCGGCAGCCCGCGGCCTTCGCCCGCCGAATGGCTTCCCACTGCAAGGCATACGTGGGCATTTTGTTGCGATGCCGGCCCGTGGACATGCCATAAAAGTAGTAAGCCCTTCCAGCAAAGCGAAACACCACCACCGCGGCAACCGGTTCGCCTTCCACCTCGGCAATCAACGGTTCGGCCATGTTGGCCTGCATCAAAGTCTGCCACACCGCGAAGTAATAATCTCGCGAGCGGATGATGAAGCCATCGCGCGCTGCCGTTTCGGCATACATGCGATAGAGCAAGGGCAAATCGTCCTCGCGGCCCACCCGCACGCGCACGCCCTTGCGGAACGCGAGGCGAATGTTGTAGCGGGTCTTCTGCTTCATCGCGGCGAGCAATTCGTCTTCAGTGGGGCGCAAGTCGAGCAATACGGTGTTGCGGAACTGCACCTGCTCTGAAGAAAAGCGCCAGCCGCGACGCTGCAATGCCGTGCGCACCGCGGCGCCAAGGGGCGCTTCTTGCGCATCCGGCTCGCCCGGCACGCCGGCACCCACCACCACATCAGGGTCCACTTTGAGGAAAATCGCCCCGCTGCGGCGAGCATACGCCTGCAAATCATCCAGCACGCGCGTGCGCAGCGCCTCGTCTTCCCACGAAACCAGCAACGGCCCCTTGGGCGCATACAGCACGCCCCACGGCAGCGGGGAAGGCAAACGACGGCGCAGCAACAACGCCGCGGCCACCACTTGCCCTGCGGCATCGCGCCACACAAAAGGCTCGGGTCGCCAGCCATAACGCGCTTTGATGCTGGCCCATTCGCGTGTGTGCAAAATGTGCGCGTGAGGGAAGGCCAGAATGGTCTCGTTCCAGGTGGTGAGGTCAGCAGGTTGCATGGTGAAAATTCCGCCTGGGGTCGGCGCGTGACCGCGGATTGGAGCGGCTCAGCCTACTTTGCCATCCAAATGACCCACAGCGCGCCCAGCATCAAAAAAGGCCCATAAGGAATGTAGGCATCCAGCCGCCAGCGACGCCAGCGCAACAGGCCATAAAGCAAAAACAGCAGGCTGAAAGCCCCTCCCAGCAGCACCGCAAAGGTCAGCCCCGCCCACACGCCGGGCCAACCCAACAGTAAGCCTAATCCCCCCATGAGGGTTACATCGCCGAAGCCCAAGGCTGGCTCTTCGGGCGGAGGCTCACCCGCGCGACGCGCCTTCCACAGCGCATAAGCATTGCCCAGGAAGAAAAGCGCCAGCATCACCCCTGCCCCGGCTGCACCACCCAGCAGCGTCGCCAGCCAGCCGTGCCGCCAGACGCCCAGCCCCAGGCCCAACAGCGCCCCTGCACCGCTCACCGAATGCAAGATCAGGCGATGCTCCACATCCATCACAATGACGATCAGGGCATACATCACCAACGCCCACATCGCCCAAAAGCCCCACTTGGGCGGCGAAAGCCACAAGGCTGCACCAGCCGCCACCGCCAGCGCCAGCACCACGCCATGCCGCCAGCGCCGCCGTCCACAATGCAGGCAAGGCTGCCACCAACGCCAATACGCCGCCGCTGGAAGCGCCTCGCCGCACAAAAAACAAACCGGCCTGGCCGTGTTGCGCGGCAAAACGTCGGCGAGATAGTTCACCATCCCGCCCGCCAAGAGGCTCAACAACACCACGCCCGCCAACGCCATCTTTACCGCCTCTGCCAGAACGACACGGCCATGCCAAACATCCCCAGGGCCAGCAAGCCGATGATCACCAACGCGCTGGGGAAGCGGGTCGTCGCAGGCACGCTATCCACAAACGTGGGCACGGCCAACGGCGGCGGGGCGGTAAACGTAGGCAACCGCGTCGGCGGCACATCCACCAAAAACTGCGCTGCCAGCGTGGGGTCCACGGTGGGGGTCACCTTAGGCGTGGGGGTCGGCGGCGGCTCAACAATTGGCACGTCGCCGCCTTCCAGCCGCACGACATAGGCATACACCCAGCCCGTGCCATCGGGTGAGCCGGGGTACACAATCTTGATCCACTCACCCGCGGGGGTGCGCCCAATCGCAGGCACGCGCTCCCCCACCACCAAAATGCCGATAATCGGCCAGCGGCTGCTGGGGCCAGCGCGCACATGCACCTGCGGGTTGCCCCCGCCCAACACCACCACCGTGGGGCCGGTGGGCGTGCCCGTCACCGTAGGCATGGGCGTGGGATTAGCGGCCTGGCACGCGGCCTGCCCGGCTGCCGCGTGCCAGCCCGCCCACAACAAGGCCATTGCCAGCACCGCGACAACCCAAAACGCTTGCTTTCGCTTCACTTCCATCATGGCGGCGATTATAACACCGCCGCCGCACAAGGCAAAGTTGTGTTATCATCTGGAAAACCAACCTCTCCCCACTTTGCGAGCCTTCTCATGACACCACGGCCACGCCACATTTCCCCTCCCAAATACCTCTTCGTGCTGCTGCGTCACGGCGAATCGGAAGGCAACGCCCGCAACGTGCACCAGGGGCAGGCCGACTTCCCCCTGACCGAAGCCGGGCGCGAGCAAGCGCGCCGCCTGGCCCAGGCCTGGGCTGCAAAAGGCGTCACCTTCGACGGCATCATCGCCAGCCCGCTGAAGCGCGCCGCGGAGACGGCACGCATTGTAGCCGAGGCGCTGGGCTTCCCCAGCGAGGCCATCGTCTACGATGCAATATGGAAAGAACGCGACAAAGGCGTTTTCACCGGCCAGCCCTTCCACCAAACTGCGGCCAGCCCGGCCTCGCTTTACCACCCGGTGGGCGAAACCGGTGAAAGCATTTGGGAAGTGTATCAGCGCGCCACCGAAGCCCTGCGACGGCTGCTGGCCAACCCGCCGGGGCGCTACCTGGTGGTCTCGCACGGCGGCATCACCAACCTGGTCATCCATGCCATCCTGGGCATTCCACCCCAGCCCTACCCGCATACGCCGAGTTTCCGCTTCCCCAACGCCGGCTACATCGTCTTCTCTTACCGCCCCGAACCCCACCGCTGGCACATCCTCGGCCTGTGCCACCGCCCCGAAGAGGGCGAATTCCCCTGCGTATAGCCCCCTCACCCGAGCCACCTTATGCGCTACCTCATCATCGGTGCAGGCGCCATCGGCACCTATTTAGGCGTCAACCTGGCCCATGCAGGGCAGGAAGTCACCTTCCTTGCCCGACCTGCCACCGCGGCGCACCTGCGGGCGCACGGCCTGAGCCTGACCACCGCGGAGGGCGAAGTTCGACGCATCGCTGCCCCCCAGGTAGCGGCATCGCCTGCCGAGGCGCTGGAAAACAGCCGCTACGACGCCGCCCTGCTGGCGCTGAAAACCTACCACACCCCCGCTTTCCTGGAAAGCATCGCGCCGTGGCGGGCGCAATTCCCGCCGGTAGTTTGCCTGCAAAACGGTGTGGAAGCCGAAGCCGTGCTGGCGGCATTCCTGGGGGAAGGCCAGGTGCTCGCGGGCACCGTAACCACCGCGGTGGCGCGCCGCGCGGCCGGGCAGGCCACGGTCGAGCGGCCGCGCGGGGTAGGGTTGACCGCCAACCACCCGCTGGCCGAGCCCTTGGCCGCGGCGCTGCAAGCCGCCGGGGTAGCAACACGGCTTTACCCCAACGGCGCGGCGATGAAATGGTCAAAACTGCTCACCAACCTGCTGGGCAACGCCACTTCCGCCATTCTGGATATGCCCCCCGCAGAAATTTTCGCCCACCCTGACCTTGCCCATCTGGAAACCGCCCAACTGCGGGAAGCCCTGGCCGTGATGGCAGCGCTTGGGCTGCCGGTGGTAGACCTTCCCGGCGTTTCGGTGCGTCGGCTGGCGTGGGCCATCCGGTGGCTGCCCCAATTGCTGCTGCAACCCTTATTGCAAAAAGCCGTGGGCAGCGGGCGGGGCGGCAAAATGCCTTCCTTCCACATTGACCTGCACGGCGGGCGCGGTCAAACCGAGGTAGACGCGCTCAACGGCGCCGTCGTCCGTTATGGCAAGCGTTTGGGCATCCCTACCCCCGTCAACCGCACCCTCACCGAAACGCTGCAAGCCCTCACCCAGGGGGAATTAGCGCTGGAGGCGTTTCGTCATAAGCCGGAAGCCCTGCTGCGGCGCGTCGCCGCGCAGCCGTGACCCCCTTCTTGCCCTTGCTGGTTTATGCCTCAGGCCGCCCTGGCACTTCGTGGTGGGCGCGGCAGCGGGCTTCGTACATCTCCGAGGCCCCCACAATGACCACGGGGTCGTCGTAACGCGCCGGCTTCCCGTTGATCAACCGCTGGGAGCGGCTGGCGGGGAAACCGCAAACCACACAAATGGCTTGCAACTTATCCACCTGGTCGGCCTGGGCCAACAAAGCCGGCATGGGGCCAAAGGGTTCGCCGCGGAAGTCCATATCCAACCCGGCCACGATGACACGCACGCCCCGGTCGGCCAAACGCTGCACAATGGCGGTGATTTTCTCGGAAAAGAACTGCGCCTCGTCAATGCCCACCACCGTGGTGTCGTCCTTCAAATGCTGCTCTAACGCTTCAATATCGTTCAGGGGGATGGCCTCGAAAACGCCGCCCGCGTGGGAAGCCACCGCGGTTTTGGCATAGCGGTTATCGAGGGCAGGCTTGAACACCTGCACTTTCTGCCTGGCAATCACCGCCCGGCGCAATCGGCGGATGAGTTCTTCCGTTTTACCGCTGAACATGGGGCCTGCAATCACTTCCAACCTGCCTTGCAAATGTCGCATGAGTCCCTCCAGAAAATTTTTGATGTTTCAGCGTGTCCCCCGCCCGCTCCGTCATGCCAACGCGGCGACCACCTCGTCGAGCGGCACAATGCGGGCTTCACCCTGGCGGGGTTTGACCTCCGCGCCGCCCTGTTTCAAACTGCGCTTGCTCACCGTCACCCGCACCGGCAGGCCGATGAGGTCGGCATCGGTAAACTTGACGCCGGGGCTGGCCTTGCGGTCGTCGTAAAGCACCGGGAAACCGGCAGCGCGCAGGTCGCGGTAAAGGGTTTCCGCGGCCTCCTCCCCGCCCCGCAGGGCAATCAAATGCACGGCATAAGGGGCCAGCGCGGGGGGCCAGGCCAGGCCATCGGGCTGGCTGTGGGCGCTGGCCAGGGCAGCGATCGCGGCCTCGCCATCTACCCGGGCAGCCGCCACACCCAGGGGCGCCGTTTTACCCTCGGGGGTGAGGTAAACAGCAGCGGTTTCCAGCCTCTGGGAAGCCGTGACCACCCAGGCGGCGGCGGATTCCAGGGGCGCGCCGCACTGCGGGCAGGGGTCGCCCGCCGCGGCAGCGGCAATGTCGGCCACCAGGTCGGCGGTGAAATCGCGGCCGTAGTTCACGCCAGTCAGGTGGTAGCCTTCCCGATTGGCACCAGCCACCAGGTTCGGGCTGTGAGGAATGAGATCATCGACGACCACCAGCGCGCCGCGCACCCCCACCGGCGAAGCATAGCCGGGCACCGCCCCGACGGCGCGAATTTCGTCGTCGGTTGCGGGGGCCAGCCCATCCACACCCAGCAAGTAAGCCAACTTGGGCAGAGAAACCTGCATATCGCCGCGCACGACGGCGAAAACCAGGCGCGGGGTGGCTTCCTGGGTGTGCAGGAAGACCGCTTTGGCCGTGCGGCTTTCGGGCACGCCGAGGAAGTCGGCTAAAGCGCGGATGGTGTTGGCGTGCGGGGTGGCGACGGGGGTCAACGAAGCCAGCGGTTCGGGCTCTGGGGCAGGCTTGGCGCGGCGCGCCCACGCCACGGGGGCTTCGTAGCCACAGCGAGGGCAGCGCAAGGTCGGCTCGCCGCCCCGCGCGGCAGGCGCGAGGCCCAGGGTTGCCGGGCCAGCCAAGGCTGCCGGGCCTTCCCCCGCGTGCAACGGCAGCCCCAACGGCCGCAACGCCGCTTCCCAGCGCTCGCGCACCGCCTGGGCGGTTTCCAGCGCGGCTTCAGGTGTTGCACCCAGCGCCAGGACGGTGAGGCTGTGAGGGCCGCGCCAGAGCAGCACACGCGGCAACTGGCGGTAGGAAGCCACATGGGCTTCCAGCAGCGCGGTGAGGGCGTCCGGCAAACGCCGCGGCCAGGGAAAGGCCGGCGCGACCAGGTCAACTTCCTGCCGCAAGGCTACTTCTTCCATCGCGGCTTCCAGGTGCCGGAAAAGCCGATTTTGCAACGCCATGCCCAACGGCAACCACAAACGCGCCTGGTCGGTCTCATGCCAGTAAGCCGCCCGCAACAGCCAATGGCGGCCATCTTCCGGCGGGTAGCGCCCTGCCTGGCGCTGGCTTTGCCCAAAAAGTTCACTCAAACGCATGAGGCTTCACCTCTCATCGGTCGGCGCTGCGCCACTTCGAGAAAGGGCAGAAAACCCCGCGCGAAGGGCGCGGGGTTCCCCAAAGGGATTCAACGCCATTTACAGGTCGTCGTCTTCCCACAAATCGTCGTCGTCCAGGAAGTCATCGTCGTCCAACAAGTCGTCGTCTTCCAGCAGGTCGTCGTCCCAGGCTTCCAGCACCTCAGCGACGGGCTTATAAGTCAGGCACCCTTGATCGGGGTCGATTTCCACCTCCGAGGCGGTGCAATAGTGGCCGTCCAAAAAGGCGCAATCCTCGTAGGCACAACGAATGCGGGGCATCTAACGCCACCTCCTGAAAGAAAATCGGCTCATTGCGGCGGGGCCTCGTTGAGCAGGCGAATGATAGCCAAAACCAGCAAAAAAAGCAAGATTGTGGCCGAAAGCAAGCAGTAAGGGCAAAAAGCGTGGATCACTTCGGCTTCCAGGTAAGTGAGGTAAGCCGAATAGAGCACGCCCGCGAAAATCAGGCCAAACTCGGCCAGCGTGCCGTAGGCCTCGCCCAGCGGATGGCGGCGTTCCAGCCACAGCAAGGCCAAAATGGCGAGATAGGTCAGCGCGCCCAAAAGGGCAATCGGCACGCCGTGAATTTCGGCATAGGGGCTGGTGTTGACGGTGTAGCAATCGCCCACACCGGCGCACATGGCTTCGTGATGGGTGAATTTGAGGATGGTGAGGTAAGTGGCGTCGGCCAGGCCGAGCAGCGCCAGCACCACCGAGGCCCAATAGGTTTTCGTGGCGGGTCGGGCTTGCATGGGAACACCTCCGTTGCAGGGGATGAAGGCTCACCCCGCCCGCTTGCGGGAAGCCTCCAGCACGTTGGGCAGGTTTTCCAGCCGGTTGAGCACCCGGCTGAGATGCGCGATGTCGCGCACGCTGAGCACCAGGTCGACGATGGTTTCGCCGTCGTGCTCTTTCACTTCCACGCGCACGCTCTCGATGTTGACGCCTTCGTCGGCAATCACCATCGTAATATCTTTCATCAGGCCGCCGCGGTCGTAAGCGCGAATACGCACCGGCACCGCATACGATTGGGTTGGCGTGCCCCAGGAAACCTGCACCAACCGGCCTTTGTCTCGCACCCGCAAGATGTTGGGGCAATCCTGACGGTGGATCACCGCGCCACGGCCACGGGTGATGTACCCCACGATGGGGTCGCCCGGCGCCGGATGGCAACAACGCGCCATGTGAATCAGCATCCCCCGCAGCCCCATGATGGTCACCTCATCCTTTCCGGTTTCCCGGTGAATGGGGTGGGCTGCCAGGTAATGCTTCTCCGTGGCCTTTTCCACCTCGGCCAGGCGGTTGATGACCCGGTTGAGCGAAACGTCGCCACATCCCACACCAACGTACAGGTCGTCGACGCTGCGGTAGCCGAAATAGGTTGCCAGCGATTGCAAATCGACGTTTTCCAGGCCAAGGCGCTTGAATTCCTTTTCCAACGCCGCCCGGCCGTGAGCCAGGTTTTGCTCACGTGCCTGCTTTTTGAACCACTGGCGGATTTTAGCCCGGGCGCGCTGGGTTTTCACCAGTTCCAGATGCGGGTTGAGCCAGTCGCGGCTGGGGCCGCCTCGCCGTGCAGTGAGAATTTCGACCTGATCGCCGGTCTTCAGTTTGTAACTCAGGGGCACCAGTTTGCCGTTGACCTTGGCGCCGCGGCAGCGATGGCCGATTTCGGTGTGAATGTGGTAGGCGAAATCAATGGGGGTTGCCCCGGCAGGCAGGTCGAGGATGTCGCCGCGCGGCGTGAAAACATAGATGCGGTCGTCGAACACATCGGTCTTCATGCCGTCCATGAATTCCGACGCGTCGGAAACATCTTGCTGCCACTCCATCAACTGCCGCAACCAGTTGATCTTGCGCTCAAACGCCTCATCCAGCCGCTCATCACCCTCTTTGTAACGCCAGTGGGCCGCAATGCCATATTCCGCATTGCGGTGCATCTCCTGCGTGCGAATTTGAACTTCCAGAATTTTGCCGTCTTCGAACAACACGGCGGTATGGAGCGACTGGTAGGAATTGTCTTTGGGGTTGGCAATGTAATCGTCGAACTCGCCGGGGATGGGCTTCCAATGCGTGTGCACCACCCCCAGGACATGGTAGCAGGTGGGGACGTCATCCACAATCACCCGCACGCCGCGAATATCGCGCAGCGCCTCAAAAGGCAGCCCCTTGCGCTGCATTTTACGGTAGATGGAATAAATGTGCTTCGGGCGTCCTGAAACCCGGGCCTGAATGCCGGCCTCGGCCAGCACCTCTTGGATGCGCGCCACGGCTCGTTGGAGTTCTTTTTCCCGCACGGTGCGGCGCTCGGCCAGTTTGCGCGCGATCTCTTTGTAAGCCTCGGGGTTGACATAGCGAAAACCGCGATCTTCCAGTTCCCACTTGATTTGCCAGATACCCAGGCGGTTGGCAAGGGGGGCGAAAATATCCAGCGTTTGGCGGGCAATGCGGCGCTGCTTGGCGGGTGGCAGGGCCGAAAGCGTGCGCATGTTGTGCAGGCGATCGGCCAGTTTGATGATCACCACCCGAATATCCTTGCTCATGGCCAAAAAGGTCTTACGCAGCGATTCGTTGGTCAGTTCCCGCTTACGCTGGCGCTCGGTAGCGTGGTCGTCGGCAGGCTCTTCGGCCTCGGGGTGCTGCTCGGCGGTGCCGTCGGCACGAGAGACGCGCGGCAGGGAAACCAGTTTGGTCACGCCATCGACCAGCGAAGCCACCTCCTCGCCAAAATCGCGGCGGATGTCTTCCAGGGTCAGGTCGGTGTCTTCAACGGTATCATGCAAAAGCCCCGCCGCGACAACAACGGGGGGCATCCGCAACTCAGCCAGAATATCGGCAACGGCAAGGCAATGCTGGATATACGGCTCACCCGAAGCACGCTTCTGCCCCTCGTGGGCACGCTCGGCCACCCGATAGGCTCGCGCCACAAGTTCGCGATCGGCAACGGTGTAATAAGCAGGCAAGTGTTCCAGCAACTGTTCAATCTTCATGGCATCGTTTTCAAAAGTCGGAAAGCAACGGCGGCGTCGAGAAGGTATTATAGCGCATTTCCTCCCCCCCGATGTTATAATCTCCCCATGCCCGATGTCCTCGGTTTTCAGGTGCAGCGCTACCACATCCAGACCCCGGTATACCAGGGGCCGCTGGACCTGCTGCTGCAGTTGATCGCCCGCGCCGAACTGGACATCACCAAAATTGCCCTCGCCCAAATCACCGACCAGTACCTGGCCTACCTGGAGCAGATGGAGGAACGCTCACCGGAAGAAGTCTCCGCCTTCCTGGTGATTGCCGCCAAACTGGTGCAGATCAAATCTGAAGCCCTGCTCCCACGCCCGCCGGAACGCGAAGAGGCAGAAGAAGACCCCGGGGAAGCCTTAGTTCAGCAATTGAAAGCCTACCGCCGTTTCAAACAGGCTGCCCAATGGCTGGCAGAGCGTCATGCGGCCGGCTGGCACGCTTTCGTACGGCTGACCACGCCGCCACCCGCGGCGCCGCCTCAAATCGACCTGCACGGCTACACCGTGGAAGACGTGGCAGCCGCGGCACGCGGCGCTTTCCAGTTGCGCCACCGTGAACCGCTCGGCCGCGTGATTCGCGCCCCCAAAATCACCATCCGGCAGAAAATTCGCACCATCATCCAGGCCCTCGCCCAACGCGGGCAGGCGACCTTTTCAGCCTTGCTCGGGCACCAGCCCACCCGACTGGAAGCCGTGGTCACCTTCCTTGCCCTGCTGGAACTGGTCAAACAACGGCTGGTGCAGACCCGGCAAGCCACTCTTTTCGGCGAAATCGAAATCCTGCCGGCTGCCGAAAACCTCTCTACCGAAATCGACATCGCCTCGGAGTTCGGAGAATAGCCCATGCCCCACCATCATCACAAAGGCCAGACCTTCGACACCGCCTATTACGCCGAGCGCGCCGCCGACGCCATCGCCTGGCAACCGTGGAACGAAGCCACCCTCCGCAAAGCCCGGCAACGCGGCAAACTCATCTTTTTGAACATCGGCTATACCGGCTGTTACTGGTGCGAGCGCATGGCCTCCGAAGTCTTCCGCCACCCCGTCGGCGTGGCCTACATTCACCGTTATTTCGTGCCCGTCACCCTCGACCGCGCCCAGCGCCCCGACATCGCCAACGCCTTCATGCAGGTGGTGGCTGCCATGACCGGCAAAGCCGGCTGGCCGCTCACCGTCATCCTCACCCCCGAAGGGAAGCCCTTTCACGGCGGCACTTACTTCTCTTTCGAAACCGAAGTACCCGGCAGCCCCAGCCTGCACCAATTGCTGCGGGAAGCCCTCGAAGCCTGGGAAAAGGACCGCGAACGGGTCGAAGACACCGCCAACGAAATGGCCCGCCAAATGCATGAAGGGATGCTCCCCCTGCTGGAAGCCCCGCTGCCGCAGCCGGATGACGTCTCAGCAGCGGCACTCACCGCCATCGAAGCCACCTACGAACCCCACAGCGGCGGCTTCGACCAGGGGCCGAAATTCCCCCGCCCGCTGCTGCTGCTCTGGCTGCTGCGCCTGGCCGAAAAAGGGCACGACCGCGCCGGCGAAATGGCGCTCGCCACCCTCGTCGGCATGGCACGCGGCGGCATTTACGACGTCCTCGGCGGCGGCTTCCACGAATATGCCCGCGACGCGGCCTGGCGGGAGCCCTGTTTCGAAAAAAGCCTGCCCACCAATGCCCTCTTAGGGTTGGCCTACGCGCGGGCTTACCGCCTTACAGGGCAGGCAGCCTTCCGCCGCATTGCCACCAGCACCTTCGATTACATCCTCGAGAACCTCCGCCTTCCCAACGGCTTGCTGGTCAACGGGCAGGGCAGCGAAAGCCTCCAGCGCGGCGACCGCGGGGCCTATTACCTCTGGACGGCGGAAGAAGTCCGCGCGGCGCTGCCGCCGGAAGAAGCCGAAGCCCTGATTGCCGCCTACGATCTCGGCAACGCCCCGGCCACCCTGCAGCGCGTGCTGAGCGACGAAGCGCTGGCCGAGCGCGTCGGCATCACCACCGCCGAGGCGGCTGAGCGCCTCACCGCCGCCAAAGCCCATCTGCAGGAAGCCCGCCAGCGCCGCACGCCCCCCATCACCGACACCACCGTCACCACCGTGTGGCACGCCCTTGCCACCCGTGCCCTGGCCGAAGCCACCCACTTGCTGGAGGCACCGCGCTACGCCGAAGCCGCCGCTCAAGGCGGGGCAGCCTTGCTGGCCCACCTGCGCACCGCCGACGGCCTGGCGCGCAACTGGTACGAAGGCCGCGCCACCGGCACCGCCCTGCTGGAAGACCACGCCGCCACGGCCCTTGCCATGCTCGCTCTGCACCGCCTCGACGCCCCGCTGCCGCCAGACAATCACCCCTGGCTATACGAAGCCGCCCAATGCCTCGAAACCCTCACCCACCGCTTTGCCGCCGACTGGGGTTATTACGACACCGACGCCGAGCGCCATTTCGCCCCCTTCGGCCGCACACAAGAAATCGTCGACGGCGTGACTCCCAGCAGCAACGCGCTCGCCGTGACCCTGCTGCTGGAATTTTCCGCCGCCACCGACCAGCCTGCCTTCCAGAACCTGGCAGCAGCCATGCTCTCGCGCCTGGCCCCGGCTATGGCGAAATATCCCACGGCCTTCCCCCAGTGGCTCATCGCTTACCACGGGCTGGAAAACCAGTCCTGAGCAGCAGCCCCTTGCCGCGCGCGCAGCCTGCAGCGCGGAAAACACGGCTTCCGCTTTCAATGCCCAAACGGCCACCCCCAAAATTGTGAACTGTCATGCCTTCTCAACATCCGCCTCTCATCATCGGCGTCGCCGGCGGCACCGGCTCAGGCAAAACCACCGTCGCCCGCGTCATTCTGGAACGCGTGGGCGAAGAACACATCGCCTACCTGCCCCACGACGCCTATTACAAAGATAACAGTCACCTGCCACCCGCCGAGCGCGCCAAAATCAACTACGACCACCCCGACTCGCTGGAAACCACCCTGCTCATCGAGCACCTCAAGCGCCTGCGAGATGGCTTCCCCATTGAACGGCCGGTCTACGACTTTACCACCCACAGCCGCACTGCCGAAACCGTCACCGTGCAGCCTCACCCTATCATCATGGTGGAAGGCATTTTGATTTTCGCCGAGCCGGAATTGCGCAAACTCTTCGACGTCAAAATCTTCGTTGATACCGACGCCGACATCCGCTTCATCCGCCGGCTGGTGCGCGACATCGAAGAGCGCGGCCGCACCATGACCTCGGTGGTGGAACAATACCTCAAAACGGTGCGCCCCATGCATCTGGAATTCGTGGAGCCGTCGAAACGGTATGCCGACGTCATCATTCCCGAAGGCGGGTTGAACAGCGTGGCAATGGACATGGTGGTCGCGCGCATCGAATCGCTGCTGCGCGAGCGGGGGCTGGGGTGAAGCGCGCCCGCGAAGTCTGGCGCCGCTGGGGAGCCAGCGCCGTCGGGCTCACGCTGGTTACGGCGCTCAGCCTCTTGCTTTACACCCACCGCGCGACCATTGTCCGCTTTCAAGCCTACGGCTACCCCGGCCTGTTCCTCTTCGCCCTGCTCACCAGCGCCAGCGTGGTTCTGCCCATGCCCGGGCTGGTGTTGCCTTA
Source organism: Chloroflexota bacterium (assembly GCA_011322445.1). NCBI lineage: Bacteria > Bacillati > Chloroflexota > Chloroflexota bacterium. The sequence goes on from DRMV01000008.1 coordinate 129,700, forward strand.
TGTGCTCGGTGCAGTGCTCAACCCGTGGGGCGTTGCACTGGCCGCGGGCACTGGCGCCGCCCTCGGGGAACTTACCGGCTACCTCGCCGGATGGAGCGGCACCGCCATCATCGCCGACACCCGGCGCTATGCCCGGGTGCGCGGCTGGATGGAGCGTTATGGCGCACTGACCGTTTTCTTGCTGGCTTACCTTCCCCTCCCCCTGATGGACTTTGCCGGGATCGCCGCCGGCGCGACCCGGATGCCAATTTCCCGTTTCCTCTTCTGGTGCTGGCTGGGTAAAGTGTGCAAAATGCTCACCGTCGCCTTCCTGGGCGCCAAAATGCTATAACTTTCCCTGCCCGCCGCCCCCCTGACTTCCGAGGCAACCATGAACCCCATTGACCACTACCTGGAAACCCACCTGGACGAAAGCATTGCCGAACTCAGCCGCTTCTGTGCCCAACCCAGCGTCGCCGCGCAAAACTGGGGCATTACCGAAGCCGCCGAAATGACGGCCGAAATGCTCCGCCGCCGCGGCTTCCGGGTCGAAATCATCCCCACGGGCGGTTCGCCGGTGGTCTATGCCGAGCGGGAAGGCCGCAACCGAGACCGCACCCTGCTGTTTTACAACCACTACGACGTGCAACCGCCCGAACCGCTGGAATTGTGGGAAAGCCCGCCCTTCGAACCCACCCTGCGCGACGGCAAGCTCTACGCCCGCGGCGTGAGCGACGACAAAGGGCAACTCGTCAGCCGCCTGTTCGCCCTCGACGCCGTGCTGGCGACCGAAGGGGAACTGCCCTGTAACGTCAAATTCGTCATCGAAGGCGAAGAAGAAGTCAGCAGCGTGCATCTGGAAGAGGCCATTCGCAGCCATGCCGAGAAATTTGCCGCCGACGCCTGCATTTGGGAATTCGGCGGCGTGGGGCAAAACGACGAACCGCACCAGGTCATGGGCATGCGCGGCATCTGCTATGTGGAACTCTCGGCAAAAACGGCTGAGGTCGACACCCACTCAGGCCTTACAGGCGGCATCTTCCCTAATGCGGCCTGGCGCTTAGTGTGGGCGCTCAACTCCCTCAAAGGCAGCGACGAGCGCGTGCGCATCGCAGGCTTTTACGACCCCGTCGTGCCCCCCACCCCGCGCGACCTGGAACTGTTGGCCGCCTTGCCCGATCCTTCCGAAGCCTACAAACAAAGCGCCGGGGTCAAGACCTTCATCAAGGGCGTCCAAGGCGGCGTGGCGCTGTGGAAAGCCGCCCTCTTCGACCCCACCTGCACCATCTGCGGCCTGACCGCGGGCTACCAAGGGCCCGGAAGCAAAACCGTGCTGCCGGCACGCGCGACGGCCAAAGTCGATTTCCGCCTGGTGCCCAACCAGACCCCCGACGAAGTGCTCCGCCTGCTGCGCGCCCACCTGGACGCCCACGGGTTCAACGACATTGAAATCACCTGCCTGGGCGGCGAACATCCGGTTAAAATGGGCCCCGACGACCCCTTCATCAACCTGGTGGTGGAAGCCGCCCGCCCCGTCTATGGCGTGCCGCAGCAGAAAATCCCCCTCAGCGGCGGCTCCGGCCCCGGATGGGTATTCCACCACTACCTCGGCGTGCCCATCGCCACCGCCGGTATCGCCTACCCCGGAAGCAACATCCACGCCCCCAACGAAAACATCCGCATCGACCTGTACCTCAAAGGCGCACGCCACATCGCCCGCGTGGTGCAGGCCTTTGGGCGCTCGTAACCCTTTATGCGCACCCTTTTTTCCCGCTTCGAGACCTCCCCGCGGCTTTCCCGGCGCCGCTTCAACCCGCGGCGCGACCTGGGCATTCGCCTGCTGGCGATTTATGCCCTCTTCGTGCTGCCGCTGGTCGGCATGACGCTCTATTTCGACCGACTGGCAACCCGACGGCTGCATACCGATGTGGAAAGCGCCAACCTTTCGCTGGCAAAAGCCATTGCCGAAGAAACCAACCTCTCTCTCGGCAGTTTCCTGGGCGCCGCCCGCCGGCTGGGTGCCGACCCCGCGGTGCTGCACGGCAACATCGCAGCCATGCAGCCCCTCTTCGAAGCGCTTTCCCAAAGCCGCCCCGAAGTCAACCTGGTCTATCGGCTCAATGCCAAAGGCATTATGATTTACCACTACCCCCGCGGCAGCGACGTCGCCTGGTCCACCATCGGCTTAGACTTCTCCTTTCGGCCTTACTTCCAAAAAGCCCGCAACACCCACCTGCCCTTTTTCTCACGCGGGCGCATTTCTCCTACCACCAACGAGCCGGTGGTGACCGCCATCATGCCCCTCTGGGAAGGCAACACCTTCCAGGGTGTGCTGGGCATCAACGTCAGCCTGAACGCCCTCAGCCTGGCGCTGCAACAAATTGCGCAAACCCATCCACCCAGCGAAAACTTCACCATCTTCATCGTGGATAGCGAAGGGAACATCGTCGCGTCTTCCAACCTGCAGCACCCCCGCCCCGGCGAAGGCCTGCTCGACAACATCACCGCGCTCGCGCCGGCTTTCGCCGACCTGCCGGGCAGCGACCGCACCACCACCCTGCTCCTCCACGTGCACGACAAAGACACCCTCTACGCCTACACACCCATCCCCTCGGTGAAATGGGGGGTGCTGGTAGGGCGTTCTGCGGCAAGCGCCTTCAACACGGTGAGCGCCTTCCGCCACGCCACCCACCTGGCATTGGTGCTGGTGGTGGTCGCCGGGCTGCTGTTCTGGCTGGCGCTTTCCCGTCAGGTACTGGGGCCGCTGGAAGATCTGGCCGCATACAGCCGCCACATCGGCCAGGAAGGCCCCCACCTGCCGCCAGAACGCCGCACTCTGGAAACCCTCACCCGCCGCACCGACCAGGTCGGCCACCTGGCGCGCACCCTGCTGCGCATGGAAGCCGACATCGCAGCCCGCATGCAAGAACTGCACACCCTGCTGGAAACCAGCGCCGCGGTGGCTTCCACGCTCGACTCGCGCACCGTGCTGGCGCGCATTCTGGCGCAAGTCGAGCGCCTGCTGGATGTCGAAAAATGCGCCATCATCGCGTGGGACGAACAACGCCAGGCCTTCATCGCCAAAGCCAGCCGCGGCCTTTCACCCCAATATGCCGAGCGGCTGGTCATTGGCCGCGATGAATTCAACTCGCTCACCCTGCGTGCCCTGCAAGCCAACCGTCCCCTCCAAATCAGCGACACCGAAACCGACCCCACCGCCACGGCCATCCGCCCGCGAGCGCGTGCGGAAGGCTATCGCGCCGTGCTCGCGGTGCCGCTGCCCACCCAGCACACCCCTCCGGCAGCCCTGGTGGTCTATTACCCCCAGCCCCACACCTTCACCCCGCAGGAAATCGACCTGCTGACCTCCTTCGCCAATCATGCGGCGATGGCCATCGAAAACGCCGCGCTGTTCGCCCGCTCAGACGCCCGCCTGCAGGAACAAACTCGCCGCCTGGAAGCCCTCATTCAATCCATGGGCGACGCGCTGCTGCTGGAAGACCACGCCGGACGGGTGCTTTACGCCAACCGGCGCATGGCCGCGCTGACAGAACTGGCCCCCGAAGACCTGACCGGCACCGAAACCGACCGGGTGGTGCAACGCATTCTCACCCACGCCCCGAACACCGCGGCGGCACGCGCCGCGCTGACACGCGCCGCTACCGAAGGCACCGCCGAAATCAACCTCCGCCTGCGTGGTCGCCTGACCACCTGGCAGGTGCAGATCTTCTCCGTCACCGACTCTCAGGGCGTGGCCATCGGCCACGGCCAGATTTGGAAGGACATCACCGCCGACCGCGAAATCGACCGCATGAAAGCCAGCCTGATGTCCACCGTTTCGCACGAACTGCGCACCCCCTTGGCCGCCATCAAAGGGTATGTCTCCACCCTGCTGGCCGAAGATGTTTCCTGGGACCCGGAAGCCCAGCGCGAATTCCTGCTGACCATTTCCGAAGAAACCGACCGCCTGAGCGACCTGGTGAGCGACCTGCTCGACCTTTCCCGCATCGAAGGGGGAAGCCTGAAGGTGCGACGCGACCTCATCGACCTGGAAGCCCTGATCGCCCGCGCGGCCCAAAGCGCCCATCCTTCCCCCGGCGACAGGCTGGAAGTGGCCTTCCCTCCCAACCTGCCCCCCCTGTTTGCCGACCCTCGCCACATCGAGGTGGTGCTGCGCAACCTCATCGAAAACGCGGTGAAATACGGCGGTGAAGATTCCCCCGTGCGCGTCACGGTGAGCGTGGAAACCGAAGACCTGGTGGTGCGCGTCGAAGACGAAGGCCCCGGCATTCCTCCAGAACACGTGCCCCACATTTTCGAAAGTTTTTACCGCGTCGAGGGGGGGCTGACCCGACAAGCCTCTGGCGCGGGGCTGGGGCTCGCCATTTGCCGCGGCTTCGTGGAAGCCCACGGCGGTAAAATTTGGGTCGAACCCCGCGCCCGGGGCACGTGCATTGCCTTTTCCCTGCCCTTGAACCCACCCGACGATGGTGAAACTTCCCCCGCATAGGAGGTCGTATGGACGCCCAACACCCCACCGTGCTGGTCGTAGACGACGCCAAAAGCCTGCGCGAATTCGTGCGCCGCAACCTGGATGTGCGCGGCTACCGTGTGGTCACTGCCGTCAACGGCGCCGACGCACTGGCGCAATTCCAGTCTCACGAAATCGATCTCGTGATCCTCGACCTCATCATGCCCCAAATGGACGGGCTGGAAGTCATTCGACGGCTGCGGATGACTTCCAACGTGCCCATCATCGTGCTTTCTGCTTTGGGCGAAGAAAGCACGAAAATTCAAGCCCTCAATCGCGGCGCGGACGATTACCTCACCAAACCCTTTGGGGTCGGCGAACTGCTGGCGCGGGTGCAGGCCGTCTTGCGGCGGGCACAACAAACGCCTCAGAAACAGGAAAGCCCGATCATCGTACGCGGCCCCATTGTGCTGGACCGGGAACGCCACGAGGTGGCCATTGACGGCCACCCCATCAACCTGACCCCTACCGAGTTCAGCCTGCTGGAATACCTCATGCGGAATGCAGGCAAAGTGCTACCCCATCGCGCCATTTTGCAGAACGTCTGGGGGCCTGAATACGGTCAAGAGGCCGAATACCTGCGGGTGTATATCGGCCGCCTGCGCCAGAAAATCGAACCCGACCCCAACAACCCCCGCTACCTGCGCACCGAGCGCGGCGTGGGGTATTCATTCAACGCCTGACCTCGTCGGCGCTTTACGCCGCCGTTCCCATCGGGCTCATTCCCCATCCTGCTCCAGCCGCATCCACAGGCGGGTGATTTGCCAGGCAATGCCCAGCATCAAAGCCACCGCCACCACGAACGTGAGGTGAATTGCCCAGGAACCCCCGCGCAGCATCGGCGAAGGCGGGTGCATGACTTGTTCGGTGTGCGCCAGGCTCCACAACAACGCCGTAATGTAGAGCGCGTTAGCAGCAGAAGCCCACGAAGCGGGGAAAAAGGCCAACCCCACCTGCAAAAGCAACCCCGTCACCGCGTAAATCAACCCCAGCCGCCAGCGCGGCTCGGCCAGATACAGCCCATTCCAGTTGGTTTGCATCGCCCACAGGGAAAGCGGCAAATACGTCACCCAGAGGAGCAATCCCGTCCGCCCCCAGGCGCGCGACCAGGCGTGCCAACGTGGTTTACGCAGCGCCAACGCTGCCACGCCCACACCACCGGCCACCAGAAAAGCCGCCAACGCCGCCCACACCCACGCGCCGTGTAAATACACCGTGCGGATGTTTTCGCCCAAAGTGCGCTCAGGCGGGGCCACGGCCATCAAGGCCAGCAGCACACCAAAAAGCACCACCATCCAAAACCAGGGGGAACGCCGCCAGGACGCCATCACACAACCTCCATTTTTTATCTACACATTGGGCACGGGGCACACCCATGTCGCGCCGACGCCCTGACTAACCTTCGAGCCGCCGCGCCAGAAGCACCAAGGGGTGATCCGCGTGGTGGCCGGTGCCGTGTTCGATTTGGGCGCGGCACGATGTGCCGGGAGCAACCACCGCGCGTGCTTCTCCCGCTTCCCGCACCGCGGGGAACAGCACGAGTTCGCCAATCTTCAGCGAAAGGTCGTAGTGCTCGGCCTCGTAGCCAAACGCGCCAGCCATGCCGCAGCACCCGCTGGGGATGATTTCCACCGGCACGCCCGCGGTTTCCAGCATCGCGGCGGTGGCCTCTTGCCCCACAGGCAGGCCGTCGTCGGCGGGCGGGCGGGCTTTCTGATAGCAATGGCCGTGCAACAGCACCGGCTCGCCTTCCCACGGGGGCGCGCCCTGCCACAGCGCAGGCCAGCCCGCGTGGCGGGCCAGGAATTCGTCCACCAGCCAGGCGCGCTTCGCCAAAGCCGCCACATAGGGGTCGTGGGGCAGCAAGTCCGGGTATTCGTCCTGCAGGGTGTAGATTTCCGACGGCTCCGCGCCCACCACGGGCAGGCGGCCTTCAGGGTCGAGGCGGCGAATGGCCGCGACCACGGCCTGGGCTTCGGCTTTGGCCTGGGTGAGAAAGCCCTTGGAAACCAGCGGGCGCCCCGCGCCCAAATGCGGCACCACCGCTACCCGCTCGCCCAGGGCATCCAGCAGGCGCAGGGTCGCGCTTTCCACCTCTGGCTCAAAGTAACGCGTGAAGGGATCTGCCAGATACAGCACCGTGGGCTGCTCGGCCTGCGGGCGGTGTGCAGGCGCGCGGCGAGGCAACGGCAGTTCACGCTGGGGCGCGATGCCTAAACTGCGAGCGACCAGCGTCCGCAGGGGCTTCCAATTGGCTATGCGAAGCAAGGGCGCCAGTGGCCATAAGAACCGCGCTGCCGAGCCGAAATAGCCGAAGAACCAATCCCGCAGTTTCCGCGCGTGGTGCTGGTAGTAGCGGTGCAGGAATTCGTACTTCAACTTTGCCATATCTACGCCCGAGGGGCATTCCGAGCGGCAGCCTTTGCACGCAACGCACAAATCCAGCGCGCGGTACGCGGCTTCCTCCGCAGCGGGCAAATGGCCTGCAATCATCGCACGCAGCAGGTTGGCGCGGCCGCGGGTGCTTTTGTCTTCGTCGCGGGTGGCCTGGAACGTCGGGCACATCAGGCCATCGGTCTTGCGACACACGCCTGCACCGTTGCACGTCTCAATGGCGCCCACCACCCCACCGCTGGACGAAAAGTCCATCACCGGCGTCCAGCCCTGGGGCGCGTAATCCTCGCCGTAGCGCAGGTGGGTATCCATGCGGGGCGCGTCTACGATTTTGCCAGGGTTGAGGATGTTCTCCGGGTCGGCCGCAGCCTTGAGTTTTCGGAACCAGCCCATGATTTCCGGGCCAAATGCGGCTTCCAGGAACTCGCTGCGCGCCAGACCGTCGCCGTGTTCCCCGCTGGGCACGCCGCCCAGTTGGATGCCGGCTTCCATCGCGGCCCGGGCAATGGCGCGCAGTTTGCCGCGGTCGCGGGTGTCCTTCAAATTCAGCGCAGGCCGAATGTGCAGACACCCCGCGGAAGCGTGCGCGTAAAATTCGGCTTCGGTGCCAAATTCCCGCATAATCTCCTGCACCGAGCGGACGAAATCCCCCAGGTGCTCCACCGGCACGGTGATGTCTTCCATAAAAGAGATGGGCTTGGCATCGCCGTGGCGGGCCATCAGCAGCCCCAACCCCACCTTACGCACCTGCCACACGTGGGACTGGGTCTCATCGTCCAACGCTAAAAAGCCCTCGCCGCTCAGCGCGCGAGCCTGCGCCTGAGCCAGCCGCGGGTCGTCTGCGGCAAATTCCACAATGAGCAGCGCCGCAGGGTCGCCCGCGGGCAGGAAATCCAGCAAAGACGCGTACGCAGGCGCGCTGCGGGCGGCTTCCCAAATGCTCTTGGGCAGCAGTTCCACCGCGGAAGGCGCATAAGAAAGCAAGCGGGGTGCGTCGTCGCACGCGGCTTCCACCGTAGGGTAAGGCAAAATCGCCAGCGCGGTGTGGCGGGGCTTGGCTACCAGGCGCACCGTCGCGCGGCGCATCACAGCCAGCGTGCCCTCGGAACCCGCGAGAAGCGCCTGCAGAGGCACCTTCCCCGCGGGCACGGGCGGATACGGCAGGTCGCGGTCATACCACTGGGGCGGCCGGGAAGGCGCCCAGGGCAACAGGTAGTTGAGGCTGTACCCCGACGCGCGGCGCCAGACCTTAGGCCAATGGCTTTGCAGGGTTGCCGCGGTTTCCCGCTGGCGCAACTCATTGGCTATACGAAGCAAGCGGGCCATCGTGGGGTTGGATGGCTGCGCGTCGGGAGCGATGGGCGCGAGTTCCCCCACAGTGCCGTCGGCGAAAACAACCTCGGCCTGCAAGAGATGGTCAGCCGCCATGCCGTAAAGAATGGAATGCGCGCCAGTGGCGTTGTTCCCCACCACGCCGCCCACGGTGGCGCGCTCCGCGGAAGCCGGGTCGGGGCCGAACTGCAGGCCATAGGCTTCTGCCTGCTCGTTGAGGGTTTTCAGCACCACGCCAGGCTGTACGGTCGCGGTGCGGGCTTCGGCGTCAATAGCAATCACCCGGTCGAGATGCCGCGACAAATCCAAAATCACGGCCTCGCCCACGGCCTGACCGGCCAGGCTGGAGCCCGCGCCGCGCGGCAGAATGGGCACACGATGCTCGGCCGCGAGCGCCACAAAGGCCGTGAGTTCGTCTTCGTCTCGGGGGAAGCCAACGGCCAACGGCGGAATTTGATAAATCGAGGCGTCCGTGCTGTAGAGATACCGGGAAACCGGATCATCATGGACGACCAGGCCGCGTTTGCGGGCAGAGGAGAGAAAGTCGGGGAGGGGCATGGGGAAATTAGGAGTTAGGAGTTAGGAGTTAGGAATTTGTGACCCGTCCTGAATATAGTTTACACTGACAACAGGTAAACTCACCCAAAAAGGACGGCATATATGGGTACGACCAAAATCAAACGTTACAGTGAAAGTTTCAAGCGCCAGGTTGTACGCGAGTACGAAGAAGGCGCAAGCGCCCATTACCTGAAGCAATGGAGCAACGCATCAAGGAACTCGAAGGGGCGCTCGCCGAGGCGGTGCTGGATGCCAGGATGTTTGAAGCCATCGTGGACGCGGCGAGTAAGCACTTCAACACGGATCTAAAAAAAGCCTTCGGCAACAGGTCATAGCCTGGGTCACAGGGCAATATGGCGTGCCGACTTACCAGGCCTGCCAATGGTTTGGGGTCACGCCTCAGGCCTATTACCAGGCCCGGAAGCGAGACCTGCGGAAGGAAGCCGAAGCCCAACTGATTCTCGCCTTGGTGCGAGAGATACGGAAACGCCACCCTCGCA
>DRMV01000009.1 GCA_011322445.1 Chloroflexota bacterium
GGCTCAAACGAGCCGGTGCTCGATGGACGCCATACGGGGCTGAAATGACCGCCAAAGCGCGAGCAGCCTGGTTGAGCGATGCTTGGTCTCCCACCACCGGCTGGCCCCTTGCTGCCTGATTCTACAACTTATGAGTGCTCCCCCTCAATGATACCCGATTTTGCAGTCGGCCGCAGGGGGAGTAAAATATCACTGCCGCGCTTCTTTATGGTTTGCCTACCCCGAGGAGTTTTCTCCATGCGCCTTTCCACTGTCTTCCGCCTTGCCCGCCAGGGATGGTTGGGGCTCGCTCTGCTGGCCCTCATCGCCACGGCCTGCGCGCCCCGCCCCACGCCGTCTCCCACCGCCACGCTGAGGCCCACAATGCCGCCCACCGCCACCTCCCTTCCGCCGACGGCCACGCCCACGGTCACACCTTCTCCCACGCCTACGCCCATCCCGCCGACGGCCACACCCACCTTCACGCCTTCCCCCACCGCCACGGCCACGCCCGGCACGCCCATCTTCCGGCAAGGGAAGGTCGATTTCGTATTCGACAAAACCATCAACCTGGATAACGGCAGCAAAGATATTGCCTACCACCGCTCCGGCTCGCAGGTGGACGAACTGCGGCATGTGGGCCTGCACGTGGCGTTCTATGGCCCCCTCTACTTCTGGCCCCCCGATATCGCCGATTGCTACAACGCTCCTTACGATCCGGAAAACAATGCGTTGCTCAACCTCTCGCGCTATGTAGGGCTGTCGTTCTGCTACTACACCAACGAAGGGCGCGTCGGCGCGCTGCACGTCGACGCGGATTACGTCGACGGCGCTGGTCAACGCCATCTGGTGATCACTTTCATTACCTGGGCCGTCTTCCTCAAAAAGAAGTAACTCCGGCCTCCGCCCACGCTTCTCCCGGCAGGCGCAAGGCCGCCCCCACTAACGCCTCACCGCTGGAAAAGTCTTCCACCGGCAGGCGATAGACTGCCACCACGCCCTCGGCCACCCCGGCAAAAGCCGTGAGGTGCTGTTGCAAGCGCATCTGCACGCGAGCGCCCCCCGCGGCATCGGTCGAAGGCAACAACACCAGCAGCCGATGCGGCGTAAGCGGCAAAACATGATCACCCACGCGCAACACACGCGCCGCCTCGGCTTCCAGGGCTGTGCCCAAGGCAGCAGGGGCAAAGTGAACGACAAGCGCCTGGCAGGGCCGCGCGTGGGCTTCCCACGTCGCGGCCGCGGTGCGCAACAGGGCGGGGTCGGCGGGGGCTTCGGCTGTGGTGGCGCGCAAAACCGCGGGCAAACGGGCTTCAGCCGCAACCTGCACCGGCGCGCCTACCAGCGCCGCAAACGCCTGCGCTCTGGCTGCTGCTGCCAGCAAAGCCGAGACATCCACCAATTCGCCAGCGGCACACGCCAACCCGCAGCAGGCTGCGCCCTCGGGGGGAAACCGCTTGCGCAAACGGTTGACGGCTTCGCGAGCGCCGTCGCAGGGGGTGCCTTCCAGCCAGAAAATGCCCCCCTCGGTAAAGAATATGACGTCATCGTGGGCGCGCATCCTGGCCTGCAAAGGGTGCTGCGCCTCGGGGGAAAGGGGCACGAGGTCACGGCATACCGCCACGGTCACCACCGTGCCGGCTTCCCGTGCTGCCTGGGCGCGCGGCGCCCAAAGCGCCGCTGCCTTCCGGCGCGCCCGCGACCACGGGCCGACCTGATGCTGCAGTTCGCCATAGCAACCCGCCCCGACCAGCAAAAAGCCCAACACCGCGGCGAATGCACCAGCCCACGCCGCACCCCGGGACAAAAGGAACCACGCCACCAAAATGCCCGCCACGCTCACCGCCATCGCGCCGGTGCCTGCCCAAGGGCTGCCTCGGCGACAGGCGCTCCACAGTGCTGCCAATGCCGCCATCAGCACATACAACACCACCAAGGCCCCTAACAAGCGGCTTACAAGCGCCACATCGCCCCCCTGGCTCAACGCCAGCACCAGATCATGCACCAACTGCGGCGCAGCCCGCTCACCCCACCACGGTGCCAACAGGCCGCTGTACCCCAACAGTACAGCGCCTACCCCAACCAGCACACTCCACATTCGCTTCATTGCGTACCTCCAGAGGGAATTATATCCCATCTTCCCAGGGCGCGCGCCAGCACAAACAAGCGCCCCCATGTCGTCTTTTTCCCTCGGGCAATGCAAGTTTGCAACACGGCACCGCCTTGTGCACTGCCGTAAGTGCGCCGAAAAGCCTCTGCCACCGTCAGACGCTCGCCCGTCGCCAGGTCAATAAAGGCGGAATACGGCGAATCGGGCTGCAAGGCACGGTATCGCACCAACTGGGTGACCAAATATGCTTCCACGCCGCCATCGCCACGGATCACATAAAACACGTCCCCCGCTTTCAAATGGAAAAAAGCCGCCCCCGCCAGCGTGTTGTGCGCCAGGAAGCCCAGCGTGCCATAATAACGGGCAGCCAGCCGAAAGCGCGTCACGGTACCGGGCAACGCGGCCACGAAGCCATCTTTCCCTGGCGGCTGCTCAACAACCCGCGCGGCCAACACACCGGGAAGGTACAAGCCCACCACAGCCTCAGACGGGCGATGCTCGCGCTGCAGGGCTGCGACAAACGCAGCCAGTGATGGCAGCGAAGGGGTGGGGGTAGGGGTGGGAGCAAGTGTAGGGGAAGGCACAGCCGCGCCTGTGGGCACGGGCGGCGCGGTCGGGTGCGGCGTGGGGGTAGGCGGGGGCGTCGCCGTTGCGGTGGGGCGCGGTGCGGGCATGGCCGGCACCAACACCGTGGCCGCCGGCGGCGTGACCACCACCTCCACGGGGGTCGGTGCGCGCAGCACGCCAAACAACACGCTGCCGCCCGCTGCCAGCACCAGCAACAGGAACAGCGTTCTCTCCCACCATGCACGCCGTGATGCCATCTTTACCCCTCGAAGTTCACCGCCACCCACAGGGTCGTGGTGGCAGCAGGAAACCCCTCCTTCAGCCCCCACACCTGCTCCAGACCCGACAACACGCATCCCGCGCCGACCACGCGCGGGATGCGTTATCTCACACTGCTACCCGGCCAGCGGGCGCCTTTCCCTCAGTCCTCCCCTTCTGCCCGCCAGATCGCCGCGTAGGGGTGCTCGCCGCGCAGCGGTTTGCCCGCCGCAAAGCGCTCCAGCCCAAAGGGGCGAATATCCACCGTGCGAGGCGCACCGTCCAGCATCCATTCGGCCAGGCTAAGGCCCACTGCCGGCGAAATTTTGAACCCCGTGCCGCTGTGCGCACAGTTCAGCCAAAAACCTTCAGGCCCCGCCGGGCCGATGATGGCCCGCTGGTCGTCGGAAAGGCCATCGTAGCCGCGATGGGCGCTGTGGAGCGAGCCTTCCTCCATAGCAGGTACACGGCGGCAAACGTGTTCAACGGCCCGCTCGACAAAGCCGGGGTGGGGATGCTCGGTGTCGGTATCGGGGTCTTCCCCAATGGGGTTGCCGACTTCTAACCCCACCAGCGTGAGCCCGCCCTGCTCAGGGCGGAAATACATCTCTTGGGTATCGTCGATCACCGAGGGGTGAGTGGGGCCAAGCCGCTTGGGGCGGCGGATGAACATCACGTCGTGGCTCCATGTCGTAAAAGAGGGAATCTCCACCCCGGCAGTCCGCGCCAGACGGTCGGCCCAGGCCCCCGCGGCATTGACCACGATGGGGGCATGGTAGGTCTCCCCGTCGGCAGTGCGCACACCCAGCACACGGCTTTCCGTGGTCAACACCTCGCTCACCGTCACCCCGGTCTTCAACTGCGCTCCCAGGCGGCGGGCAGCATCCATCAGGCTGGCCGCCGTGGCCGGGGGGTCGGCATAACCGGATTCCGGCTCATAAGCCGCAACCGAAAAATCGTCGGTCACAAAATAGGGAGCCAGCCGCCTGACATCGTCGGCTGTCACAAGGAAGGTAGGAATGCCCACTTCTTGCTGCATCGCCACATTGGCCCGCAGCGCGTCTTCATAGGCCGGGGGCACGATGCGAATGAAGCCGGTTCGGATGAAACCGCAGGACCCCCCAACGATTTCATCCCAATTGCGGAAGTACTCAAACGACTTCCACACCAGTTCACACTCCAGGCGCAGGTCATAGTGCATCCGCACCAGGCCGCTGGAACGCCCTGTCGCGCCTGCAGCCACAAACTTGCGTTCCAGCACCAGGGGCTTGAGCCCTCGCTGCGCCAGGTGAAACGCCAAACTTGCACCGTGGACGCCCCCGCCTACGATGATGACATCAGCCGTGATGGTCATGTTACCTTTCTCCCAAGGTCATAGGGTGATGAACAGGCCACACCGGCCTGTCAAGATGACGGCAAGCCGCAGGGGCGCAGCGGCGCTGCGCCCCCACGCGATAACCATTGGGAAAGTGTCACGCGGTGCCTGCGCCCTGCCCTACGGCGCGGGCACCGTCGCGTCAAAGTTCCAGAACCAGTTGTAGGCATAGTAGCCTGTGGTCGCGCTTTCCAACCGAATGGCAATACGGTCCACATTCGCCAGTTGCGACGGGATGCTAAACGTCGTCGTGCTCAGGTTGCCGCTGGCATCGGTGGTGACCGTACCGACCACGTACCCGCCCACGCCGTACGTGCCGTAGTAGTTCATGTACACCGTGTAGGTATCGTTAGCCGGGAAGTTGTGCGGCTTGATGGTCACACTGCTATTGCGCGCGACCGCGGTGATGTAGAAGTAAGGATAGCCCGGATAAGGCAGCGGCGTGGCCGTCGGCGCGGGGGTCGCGCTCGGGGCAGGCGTGGCCGTGACGGCCGTGTCATTGTTCCAGAACCAGTTGTAGGCATAGTAGCCCGTCGTGGGGCTTTCCAACCGAATGGCGATGCGCACCTGCCCCGCCAGTTGAGCAGGCACACTGAAGGTTGTGTTGCTCAACGTGCCGCTGGCGTCGGTGGTGACCGTGCCCACAACGTACCCTCCCACGCCATATGTGCCATAATAGTTCATCCGCACCGTAAAAGTGTCATTCGGCGGGAAGTTGTAGGGGGAGATCGTTACACTGGTATCGCGCTGCACCGCGGCGATGTAGAAATACGGATAGCCGACATAACCAGGCACCGCGCCCTGCGCCGGGAACCACGATTGCCCCAACGCCATCACCACGCCCAGCACCAGGCCGACGATGCCTTCCAACAGTCTTCGCTTGGTCATTGCAAACCCTCCTTCAAGACAGAAAAAGGGGGAAGCCCCCGACACGACTATCCTAAGCATACATGAAAAGCGCTAAAGGCGCAAGCACCTTTTGACACGTCCGAAACCAATTCCTTGACAAATGACGCTTCTGCCGTAAAATTGAGCGCAATGAATACTCCCCTTCCCACTCACGCGTTTGGCTTTTATTACGCCCAGGGTAACGGCCCGCTGCCGCAGGCCGTTCGTGGCGCGTGAGCAGGGAAAACCCCCTGAGCGTCCGGGCGAGGTCTGACGGCCTCGCCCTTTTGCTTTAACGCCGTCTTGCCAGGCCGACCCATTTCCGCAGTTTGGAGGTGCCCCATGATGATCGTAATGCACGCCCACGCCAGCGAAGAGGATGTGCAAACCGTCCTCGAGGCCATCCGCCGCCACGGGTTCCAGCCCCACATCTCACAGGGGGAAGAACGCGTGGTCATCGGCGTGGTGGGGGAAGCGCGACGCGCCGAGCCCGATGCCTTCTTGCGGCTGCCAGGGGTGGCGCGCGTGGTCCCCCTTTCCCGCCCTTACAAACTTGCCTCGCGGGAATTCCACCCCACGGATCGCGCAGTGATGGTTAGAGGGGTGCGCATTGGCGGCGGCGGTGAGCCGGTTTTCATCGCCGGGCCATGTTCGGTCGAAAGCCGCGCCCAGTTGCTCGAAACCGCCCATGCCGTCAAGGAAGCCGGCGCGCAAATTCTCCGCGGTGGCGCTTTCAAACCCCGCACTTCGCCCTACTCCTTCCAGGGGCTGGGCGAGCGCGGCCTGGAACTGCTCGCGGAGGCCCGGGAAGCCACTGGCCTGCCCGTCGTCACCGAGGTGATGTCGCCCGAACTGGTGCCGCTGGTCGCCCGCTACGCCGACATGCTGCAAATCGGTGCCCGCAACATGCAAAACTATGCCCTGCTGCGCGCCGCGGGCGCCAGCGGCAAACCCATCTTACTCAAGCGCGGCATGAGCGCCACCCTCGACGAACTGCTGCTCGCCGCCGAATACATCCTCAGCAGCGGCAACGAAAACCTGGTGCTGTGCGAACGCGGCATCCGCACTTACGAAACCGCCACCCGCAACACCACCGACATCAACGCCATCCCTGCGCTCAAAGCACGCACCTCGCTGCCCGTGATTTTAGACCCCAGCCACAGCACCGGCCACTGGGCGTATGTTTCTCCCGTGGCACGAGCAGCCATTGCCGCCGGTGCCGACGGGCTCATCGTGGAAGTGCATCCGCACCCCGCGGAAGCCCTCTCGGACGGCGCGCAATCGCTCAAGCCGGAACGCTTCGCCCGCCTGGTCACCGAGGCGCGCGCCATTGCGCAAGCCTTGGGCCAGGAAACCCTGCACGAGGTGCCCCATGTGGCCGCCGACTGAAGCCGACGACGGAGAAGCCGACTTTGCGGCTGACTTTCCGTTGCACCGCGCGCGCGTGGCGATCGTGGGGCTGGGGCTAATCGGCGGCTCGCTGGCGCTGGCGCTGCAAGGCCAATGCGCCGCCCTGCTGGGGGTGGACCCCAGCCCCAAAGCCCGCGCGCTGGCACAGGCCAGCGGTGCATTGGACGCCATCTCAGACGACCCCGCGGCGCTCCTCCCCGCCGCCGACGTGGTCATCCTGGCCGCCCCTGTGCGCACCATCCTGGCACTGCTCGACGCTTTACCTTCCTGGCAGCCCAGCCCGGCCATCGTGCTGGACGTCGGCTCGACGAAAACCGCCATCACCACCCGCATGGCCGCGTTACCACCGCGTTTCGACCCCATTGGCGGGCACCCGATGGCAGGAAAAGAACATGGCGGGTTTGCCCACGCCGAGGCCAACCTGTTTCGCGACGCGCCTTTCGTCCTCACACCTCTCTCCCGCACCACGCCGCGCGCCCGCGCCTTTGCTCTGACGCTGGCCGGCGCTTTGCAGGCGCGGCCGCTCTGGCTCGACGCCACCACCCACGACCGCCATGCCGCGGCCATCAGCCACCTGCCCTACCTGCTCAGCCTCGCCCTCACGCTGAGCACCCCCCCAGAAGCCGCCCGCATCGCTGGCCCCGGCTTTCGTTCCACCACCCGGCTGGCCGCTTCCCCGCCCCACATGATGGCCGACATCCTCACCACCAACCGCCGCCCTGTGCTGGAAGCCCTGCGCCATTTCCGCACCACGCTGGACGCTCTGGAAACCGCCCTCGCCAACGACGACCCCCGTGCCTTGAAAGCCCTGCTGGCCGAAGGGCCGCCCCAACGACACCGCCTGTTGACCACGCCGCCCCCCGGCGAGCCTTGACCCGTGACACCCTGAGGCCCAGCGTTGCCCGAATGTACGGCCTAATTAGTGAAGTTTGTCACTTGCTAAATGTGCCCGCATGTGCTATTCTCAAGACAGAAACGATAACTCCCTCTGCCCCGCGCGGGCAGCGGCTCTTCACCTCGGAGGTGCCAGAATGAACACCCAAATCAAGTCTCGTGAAGCCAGTTTGGTGCAGCGGCTGATCGAAGCAGCCTGCCAACAGGCCAACGGCAAACCGGTGCTGGAAGTCAAAATCGCCGCGGCCAAATGCGCCGGGCTGGATGAAAGGCTGGTGCGGTTCTATTGGGACCAATACGCCCCCGAAACCGTATGCCAGGGCGCGCACATCCTCTATCGCGAAGTACCTTTCATCCAAAAGTGCCCTTACTGCGGCCACACCTTTGCCTCGCGCAAACAGAATGTGCCGTGCCCTCAATGTCGCGCCGGCCACACGGCCACACTCGTGGGCGACGATTGCGCCATCGTGGAAGACATCACCACAGCAAACTAACCACCTCCACGGCCTCCTCACTCCATCCCCCAGGTCCCGCCTGTCCAGCGCACGGCGGGACCTGGGCGTTTTTCCCATGCTATAATCTCCATGACGGTTCGCGTCTTTCCCTGGGAGGTTCCAATGTCCATATTCCGCAGGCTTATCATGGGGGCCGTGCCGGCGTTTCTGCTTCTCGCCGTTGCAGCCTGCGGCCCGGCAACGCCTTTGCCTTCCATCTCTGCTGCTGCGACCTCGGTGGCTGCGGCGCCGACCCTGCTCCCTTTCACGCCTACCCCCACCGGGCTGGTGCTGGTGCAGGCTTCGCCGCCCAAGGGCGCCGCGCTGCCGCTGCAAGGGGTGCTTACCTTCACCTTCAGCCGCCCTCTTGACCCTGCCAGCGCGCCTCGCGCCTTCCAATTGCTTGACGCCACCCAGCAGCCGGTCGCGGGCCGCGTGGATTTCCCCAACGCCCGCACCCTCCGTTTCACGCCCGCCCAGCCGCTGACGCCTGAGAGCACCTACACCGCGGTGTTCGACGCCAGCCTGCGCGCCGCCGACGGCACCCCACTCGCAGCCCCTCTCCGCCTGGCCTACACCACCGAGGCTGCCTTTGCCGTGCTGCGCGTCTTCCCCGCCGAAGACAGCGAAGACGTGCCAGTGAAAAGCGACATCACCGTGGTGTTCAACAAGCCCGTCGTGCCGCTGACCACGCGCGAAGCCGCCACCCCGCTGCCCCTCAAAATTTCCCCCGCCGTGGAAGGCAACGGCGCATGGATCAGCACGGCCATCTACACCTTCCACCCCGACCAGCCCCTCACCAGCAACACGACCTACACCGTCACCCTGCCAGCAGGGGTGCAAACGCTGAGCGGCGAAACGCTCTCCGCGCCAGTGACGTGGTCTTTCCACACCCACGCGGCGCGAGTCCGCCGCGTCAGCGCCGACGGCTGGGGCATCGAAGAAGATCAGCCCCTGGACTACGCCCGCCTTGACGCCGCCCTGCAAATCACCTTCAGCCAGCCGATGGACAAAACCACCACCGAGCAGGCCGTGACGCTGCAGGCGGAGGAGGGGGCGCTTACACCGCCGATGAAAGCCCGCTGGAACAAGGACAGTACCCGCTTGACCCTTGTGCCCCAGGGCCTCTTCAGCCCCGGCGCGACTTACACCCTCACCATTGCCGCGACGGCCCACAGCCAGGACGGTGGCACATTGGGGCGCGCCTACCGCTTTGCTTTTCACACCGCCGGGCTGCCGCGCGTGCTGAACACGTTTCCCGCCAACGGCCAGACCCAACAAGGCTACGATCCATGGGTCCAGGTGGAGTTCAACACCTACCCCGACCCCAAAAACGTGACCCAATACATCCGCATCTCGCCCACTCCCCCCACCGTCAAGGTTCAGGTTTACGATCGTCGCCTGTTCATCGGCTCGCTGGAAGCGGGCACCCCTTACACCATCACCCTGCTGCCCGGCCTGCCCGACCGCTTCGGCCAGACGCTAAAAGAAGCCTACACCTTCCGCATCACCACCGCCCATCTGCAACCGCGTGCCGAGTTGCTGCTTCCCTCCGAACCGGCCGTGGTACGCGCCGACGGCCCCCAAACCGTCTGGCTACGCTATGCCAACCTGGAAAGCGCCACCCTCAGCCTCTACCCGATGGCGGATGCCACGCTGATAGCCTCCCTCAACCGCGGGGCAGCCTGCTCACCGCAGGGGCAGCCGCTGGGTATCTTGCAGCCGGAAGCCGTAGCCACCGCCACCCGCGACGCCACCCACGCCCTCCAGTTCTCCCTCAGCCGCCTCAACCGGGGCAAGCCGCTCCCCCCAGGCGCCTACTGCCTCATCCTTCACCACGAACCCCACCAGAAATACGACCGCGACCGCGCCTACTGGCTGCTGGTTTCCACCGATAACCTCACCCTGGAAACCGGCCCTGCCGACGCTTTGGTGTGGGCCACCGACCTCGAGGCAGGCGCGCCCCAACCCGACCTGCCGGTGCGCCTTTTCACCGCCGATGTCGAAGACTATCCCCCCACGCTAAACGACGCGGGCATCGTCACCACCGACGCCAACGGGGTGGCTTCCTGGCCCAACCTGCCCCACGCGGCCCGCTTCGCCCTCGTGCACACCGCCGACCGCTTCGCCTTCACCGATGCGCACTGGGGCGCGGCCAACTTCCAGCAGCCCCTGGCCGCTTCCTACTGGGACGCGGCTTACACCCGCCCCCACGACCTCACCGCCCTCATCTACACCGACCGCCCCCTCTACCGCCCCGGTCAAGAAATCTTCTTCAAAGGCCTGGTGCGACGCAACCACGACCTGCATTACACCCTGCCCGAAGCCACAGCCGTATGGGTTAGCCTTTCCCACGAGGGCAAAATCATCAGTCAGCAACGCCTGCCCCTCTCGACGCTGGGCACTTTCCACGGCTCGGTGCTGCTGGCCGAGGAAGCCCCGCCCGGCACCTACACCTGGACCATCCGCCTCGAGCCCAAAGGCGACGCCATCGGCTGGGGGAGCGTGCGGGTAGCGCTCTATCACAAACCGGTTTTTGAAGTGCACCTCACGCCCCACGTGCCTGCGCTCATGCCTGGCGGCCGCACCACAGTGGACCTCACCGCCACTTACTACGCCGGCGACGCAGTGACCCACGCGGCGGTGAACTACCACGTGGAAGTGCAGCCTTACACCTTCCGCCCGCCTGAAGCCTGGGCCGACTACACCTTCCAGCAAACCACCGCCTGGGCATGGGACTTTTACTTCTCTGGCGGCGCACCGAGCGCCCAGGCGACCGAGCAACCGCCCCAGAGCGGCAAAACCACCACCGACGCCCAGGGGCACGCGGTCATCCCCGTGCAGGCGCCCATCGCCCTGCAAAGCGGCGACCAGCAACTCGCCGTGTGGACTTCCGTGACCGACGCGGGCGGCAACACTGCCGACGGGCACACGACCATCGTGGTGCGGAAAAGCAACCTTTACGTCGGTCTGAAAACCGAAGGCTGGACGGGCATCGCGGGCCAGCCCACCACCATTCACCTGGTGGTGCTCGACCCCAACGGCCGCCCCTTGCCCCATTACCCCCTCACGCTGAACGTGGAAGAAGAACGCTGGCACAGCGTGCAGCAGCGCGACGCCAGCGGCATTCTGCACTGGAAAGACACCCTGGAAACCCTCCCCGTGACGACCTTCGACAGCCTCACCACCGACGACAAAGGGCGCGCCACGGTCACCTTTACGCCCGACCACAGCGGCACGTATCGCTTCACCGCTGCCGCCCGCGATCGCGACGGCCGCCGCCGCGAGGCTTCCTTGCGCTTCTGGGTTGCAGGCAAAGAAGCCCTGCTGTGGGCACAAGGCGAACACACCCTCCCACTCATCCCCGACAAATCGTCCTACCACCCCGGGGGAACCGCCCACCTGCTGGCGCCCCAGCCTTTCGGCAAGCCAACTTACGCGCTGCTCACCGTGGCGCGGGAGCACATCTTCACCCACCAGGTCGTGCGGCTCGACCAGCCCAACACGCTGCTGAACATCCCCCTCACGGCCGACATGGCGCCGGTGGTTTACGCCTCACTGCTCACCCTGCGCCCGCCCGAAGGCGACCGTCCGGCCGATTTCCGCAGCGCCATCGTGCGGCTGCCGGTGGCGTTAGACGCCCAACAACTGGAAGTCACCCTCACCCCCGACCGCGACCACCTGGCCCCCGGCGAAACGGCCCGCTTCACCATCACCACCCGCACCCACGACGGCCAGCCCGTGCCCGCCGAGGTTTCCCTCGCCCTGGTCGACAAAGCCATCTACGCCCTCGCCCCCGACACTTTCAGCCTGCTCCAGCGGCTTTACCCGATGTATGGCCTGCGCGTTGCCACGGCGCTGGGGTTGGTGAACGATCTGGAAGCCTACGACGCACGCGTCCGCAAATGGCTGCCGGAAGGGGAAGGCATGGGCAGCGGCGGGGGCGAAAAAGGCGCCGACCTGGGCGGCGTGATCCCGGTGCGGGAGACCTTCCGCGACACCGCCTACTGGCGGGCCAACGTCCAGACCGACGCGCAAGGGCGCGCCACCGTCAGCATCACGCTGCCCGATAACATGACCACCTGGGTGATGCGCGCCCGCGCCATCACCGCCGACACGCGCGTGGGCACTGCCACTGCTGAAATCACCGTCAACCGGCCCTTCTTCGTGCGGTTGCACACGCCCGCCTTCTTCACCGGCGGCGACCAGCCCCGCATTCAGGCCGTGGTGCACAACGCCACCGACACCCCCCTGCAAGCCACCGTGCGCCTCACCCGCGCCGACGGCCTCACGTTGCAAAGCCCGGTCGAGCAAACAGTCACCGTACCCGCCAAAGGGCAGGCCGCGGTGGCCTGGCAGGCTTCCGTGCCCCTCACCGCCACCCGCGTCGACCTGGTGGTAGAAGCCCGCGCCGGCAACTACCGCGACGCCACCCGCCCCATCCTGACCACGCTGCCCGACGGCGGCATTCCGGTCTATCAGTTCACCACCGACGAAATCGTGGGCACCGCCCACGCCCTGACCCAGGCCGCCGAAATCCACGAAACCGTGTTGCCGCCCGCCGACGCCGCCGATGTGACCCTCCGGCTGGATGTGGCCGCCTCGCTCACCGCCGGCCTGGCCCAAAGCCTGAGCGTGGGCCAGCCGCCGGAAAGCCATTGCACCTACGCCTGGGCCGACAACCTGCTCGCCAACGCGGCCGCAGCCCAGGCCTTCCAGGCCCTCGGCGCGACGCCCCAAAACAAAGCCCAACTGGACACCGCCGTCCAACAGGCCGTGCAGGCGCTGGAAGCCACCCAACACCCCGACGGCGGGTGGGGCTGGTGCCCCCAGGGCGATACCGCCCCCCTGCCCACGGCCTACGCCACCCTCGCCCTCTCAGAAGCCGCCCGCGCCGGTTACACCACCGACCAGCGCGTGCTGCGCGCCGCCGCCGACAACCTCTACCTCGCCCTCACCCGCCAGCCCAAAAGCCCTGCCCCAGGCAAAACCTTCTCCGCCGCGGCCCAGCCGCTCTCGCTGGAAAGCCGCGCTTTCCTCATCGATACACTCGTCCGGCTGCCGTTCCGCTTCCCGGGGACGCTAACCACGGAAATCTACGCTCTCAACAAGAAAGCCGCCGACCACGGCATGGGCATCACCGGCTGGGCACTGCTGCTACACGCCGCCCAGGCCACCGGCATGGGCGACGCCTTCACTACGCCCATCCTGCGGCGGGTGGAAAACACGGTGGTGCTTTCCGCCGCCGGTGCCTACTGGGACCACAGCCCTGGCCCCGGCTGGATGTGGGGCACCGACACCGCCACCACCGCCCTGGCCCTGGACGCCCTGCTGGAAACCGATCCCCAAGCGCCCTTCCTGCCCAATGTGGTGCGCTGGCTGATGCAAAACCGCGATGCCCGCGGCCGCTGGGCAGGCGGGCAGAACACGGCTGTTGCGGTGCTCGCCCTTGCGCACTGGGTACGCTTCAGCGGCGAAAGCCACCCCAACTACCAGGCCACCATTGCCCTCAACGGCAGGCAGGTTGCCGCTTTGAACATCACACCCCAAAGCAACCTCGCACCGCAGCACTTCACCTGGCACGCCGCCGACCTCCGCCTGGGCGCGCCCAACGACCTCGCCATCCGCCGCACCGCCGGGCCGGGGACGCTCTACGCCAGCGCCTACCTGACCACCGTACTGCCCGCAGGCCAATTGCGCGCCCGTGCCGACGGCGTGGCGGTTTCCCGCGCTTACTACCTGCTGAACGACCTGAACACGCCCGTCACCACCTTCCCGGTGGGCGCGCTGGTGCAGGTGCGGCTCACGGTGGTCGCCCCCCACGACTTGCGGCATGTGCTGCTCACCGACTACCTCCCCGCGGGCATGGAAGCCCTCGACCCCAACCGCACCTGGAAGCCCGAAGCCACCGACGCCTTCTCGTGGGAAGATTTCCGCCGCTACGGTTGGGGTGGCTGGTACTTCTACCATCGGGAAGCCTACGACGAACGCGTCGTCTTCTCAGCCGACTTCCTGCCCGCGGGCGTTTACACCATTGTGTACAATGCCCGCGCCGCGGTGCCTGGCGCCTATCAGGTGCGACCGGCCACCGCCGGCGAGGTCTTCTTCCCCGATGTGCGCGGGCGCAGCAACGGTGTGGTGGTGGAAATCAAACCCTGAAAACGGTCTCCCCAGAACACCCACGCCCCCGCAGGCCAATCTGCGGGGGCGGTTTGATTTCCCAGGCAACGGGGGGCTTTCCGCTTGCTTACACTTCCGCCTCCGCCGCCACGCGGCGTGAGATGTGGCGATAAATCCACCCCAGCCCCAGCAGGAAGATCGGGCTGGTTACATACATTACCGGATACACCCGCCCTGCCAGCAGCGCGGTGAAAACGAGCAGAAAACTCAACTCGCCAGCGAGCAAAGCAAAGCGGTGGCGGTCGTTCCAACGGCTGCCGTGGCCGCTCCAGCGCAGGACGACCGCCAGCACCACGCCGGCTTCCAGCGCCAGCAGCGCCATGGCAACCAGCGGCGGGTAACGCCCAGCATCAGCACCCTGCGACACCAGAAAGAACATCAACAACATGCCCAAAAAACCGAGGGAGAAAAAAGCCAGCGGGTGCGGCGGATTCCCGCCGCGCGCTGCCCGGGGCCAAACAGGCCACACCCGCGCCAGCCCAATCAGCGCCATAATGCTCAACCAGCACAAAAGCACGCCGACATCGGGCGCATCGTAAGGGGTGAGGGCGCGCCCGATGAGCAGCACCAGCGCCAGATTGACGAGATGAAAGCCCCAGGCACGGCGGCTGTGCAGCCAGGGCCGCCCCCGCTGGTCAGGAAAAAGGATTTCCACAAAGGCCACCGTCGTGACAATGCTCAGCACTGCATGAAAGAGCATCAACTGTTCAACCCACACCCAGTTCACCCCCCAGGCCCGCCCATAAACGCCCAGATTGCCCAGGTCCATCCAGTGGGGGTTGAAGAACGACCGCACCACCAGCCCCTCTTCGAAAATGCCATAGGCAAAACCCAGCAAAAGCAGGCTGAACCAGCCTTTGCGCCACCGCACCACGGCCTCGCGCGCCAGCACCGCCCCCGAACCGTAAAGCATCATCAGCGAGATGAACGCCAGGGGATTGATGAATTCATTGAGCGGCGTCGAGCCGGAAAACACCTCGGCCAGCACTGGCGCGATGACAAAAAGCACCCACGCCGGGTGGTCACGGAGCCAACGCTTCCAACGGCGAAAACGCATGGGAACGTCCTTTGGATAGAGAGAACAGCAGCCTTTGCCTTCAAGTGCTATAATGCCTGTAAAGATTGTACCGCGTGGTTTTCTCAGGGGAGGCGAAACATGCTGGCCGTGCTGACCACAAGCGCCTTTTTTCTCTTTTTCTTCCAGACCCTCACGGAGTTCGTGGCGGCGGTGTATGCCTTCGGCCTGATGGGCACCAGCATTCCGCCGGAAATTGGGGTGCTGGTGCTGCTGCTCAGCCCTTTTCTGTTGGCGCTCTGGCGGCGGAAGGTCGGCGGCTGGCTGCTGCCAACGCTGCTGGCCGTGCTGGCTGCGGCGCGGCTCGCCCTGCCGCTGCTGCCGACGCGCGGGGTGCTGTGGGTGGGTGGCATTGGGGCTGCCGCGGCGCTGCTGGCGCTGCCCCTGATGCTGAAGCGCCTTCCGGCCACGGCGAATACCTTGGGACTGGCCTGGGCCGTTGCCGCCGCGGGGTTGTTGCGCGCCGCCGGGGCGGGCATTGACCTTTCGCTCAGCCCTCACGGGCAGGCCATCGGTTGGGCCGTAGCCGCCTCAGGCGTATGGGGCTGGCTGGCATCCCTGCGCAAGCCACCTGCCCGCGCCGCGGGAAATCCCCCTCCCGCCGCCGCGCCCACCTTCGGGAAGGCCCTGGCCGCCGCGCTGGGCCTTGCTTCGGTGCTCTTTTTGCTGGAAGCCGCCTTCACCGCGCCCGCGGTGATTGCCCGCTGGGGCGGCTGGCAACCATCACTCCTTTACGGCCTCACCGGCGTGGCGCTGCTCGTCGTGGCGCTGGCATGGGCGCGGCAACGGCTGGCCGCCTGGCACAACCTTGACTTGGGGGCGCTGGCAGCGTGGGCTGTGCTCTTCGGCGGCGGGCTGTACAGCCTGGAAACCACCTTCCCCACGGACCCCGCCGCCTACCCCTACACGCCATCCATCCCCCACGCTGGCTGGGCTGTGCTGCTGGCCGTATTGACGTTTGGGCTGCTCTTCTCAGCCTTCCACCGTTTCAGCGCACGGCTATACGAAACGCCTCCCTCGACCCGCACCCTGGGCGCGGCTTTCGGGCTGTGGGCGCTTTATCTCCTCGTGCTCATCTTCGCCCACGTCTGCACCACCACCTACGACTACATCCCCGTGGTGGGGCCGTTGTGGCGCGACCGCTTCTGGCTGGTGTACGCGCTGCCGGCAGCCGTGGCGGCGCTGGCCGCCTTCCTCTTTCCGGGCGGCGCGCCCCGTGGGGCGCTTTCCCGCAACGAGCGGCTGATGGGCGGAGGCATCCTTGCCCTGCTGGCGCTTGCAATGGTTGGCTTCGCTTACGCCCGCACCCCGCGCCCGCAACCAGCAGAGGAAACCGCCTTCCAGGCCCGCGTGCTCACTTTCAACATCCAGCAGGGCTACCGCGCCGACGGCCAAAAGGGCTGGGAAGACCAACTGGCCCTGATGCGGCAGGTGAACGCCGATATCATCGGCCTGCAGGAATCCGACACCGCCCGCCTCAGCGGGGCCAACAACGACCTGGTGGGCTACTTTGCTCATGCATTGGGCATGGAAGCCTACTACGGCCCGCCCACGGTGAACGGCACCTTTGGCATCGCACTGCTTTCCCGCTACCCCATCCTCGAAGCCCGCACGGTCTACCTGTACAGCAAAGGCGAGCAAACGGCGGCCATTCTCGCCACGGTGAGCGTCGGTCATCGCCCCCTGCATGTCGTGGTCACGCACCTGGGAAACCACGGCCCGATGGTGCAAGAAGTGAATCTCTTGCAAGCCATCCAGGGGCTGACGCCGGTGGTGCTGATGGGCGACTTCAATTTCACACCCAACACGCCGCAATACCGCCGTACGGTGGAAACCCTGCAAGACGCCTGGCTGGTAGCCCGCGGCCGCGGGAGCGCGAGCACCTATCTGCCGCCCGCCCCCATCGACCACATCTTCATCACCTCCGACCTGACCGCGCCCCAGGCAGCCTACCTGCCCCCTGGCCCTTCCGACCATCCGGCGTTGTGGGCGATGGTGGAAGGCAAATAGCGCCTACGGCCCCAGCACCCGCTTATCCCGGAAAAACTGCCATACCTCTTGTACCATCTCGATATCGTGGTTCTGGTGGCCAAAGCGCCATTCATACAGCCAGGAATACTGCTGAGCCATGCTCGGTGCGGCGTGACCGCCTCCCTCGATGCGATAGAGCACCACCTGGGTGCCCCCCACCCCATGTCCGTAGGTGTACCGCACCACGGTGCTGCCATCGTGCGGGTCGAGGTCAGGGAACCGGTGCACTACCGGCTCGGGATCGGCGCCGTCCACCTTGACCCACAGCGCCACCGAGGCCGCGGTGGATTGCACCGTGCCGAAAGAAGGTTTCGGCGGCCTGGAAACCGTGCCGCCCTCATAAGGCAAATGGGCGTCACGCGTGCCGTTCATGAACAGCACCGAAAGGGGATGCGAAGGCGGCGGGCATTCGGAATGAGCAGGCATGGCTGCTGCCACGGCAGCCACTGCGGCCAGGCGGGTGGGCATCTCCACCGCCAGGCGCAAGGCCATCAGCCCGCCGTTGGAAGTGCCGGAAACATACACCCGCCGCGGGTCGATGGAATAAGTGGAGAGCAAGTGCTCCAGAAGCACGCCAATAAACCGCACATCGTCGGCTTGAGAACTCACCGTGGCATCGCCGCGGCAATCGTTCCAGGTGGGCTTGCCGTAAGCACCGGGCCGCCCTTCGGGATAAACCACCACCACACCCTCGGCATCGGCCAGGGGCATCCAGAGTTTGTAAGGGGTTTTGTAACCGCTTTCCCCCGTCATATCGTCAATCGTCACGCCGCCGCCGTGGAGTTCCAGCACCAGGGCATACGGCCCGCTCTTTTCTGCCGCGGGCAAATAAAGGGCATAGCGCCGCGAGACGCCATCCACCACCAACGTGTGCGTGGCAAGCGTGCCACGCGGGGCCTCACCCTGCGGCCAGACTGGGGCATTTATCCCGCGGGCACAGCCCCCCAACATCGCCAGGCCCCAAAACGCCACCACTCCCAACAACGGGAAGCCTATCCGCCACCCTCCGCTGCCCGGGTGCTGGCGGCCTTCCCGCCTGTTGGAAACCCTGCCGTGGCGGCCTGTTTTCATCTTCCCGCCGCCACGGCAGAGCAGCCAGCCAGCCCGCTACCCACTTTTGGCAACCTGCAAACGGCACCAGGCATAGAGCGCATCGTAAACATCAAACTGCCGCTCTAAATTTTCCAGGTCACCGGGAAAGCGCAGGCTGTAACCCACGGCCAGGGCTTCCAGCCCGGCGGCAATCGGGCCGTTGCCGCGGTCGGCACGAATATCGGCGCTATGAACGATTTGCGCCAGCCGCAGCAACGCGGGGTCGGTGAGGCCGTAATGCTCAATGATGGTTTCAAAGGAGCATTTATTGCCGTGATGTCCCAATTCCACACCAGGGGCATCGAAAGGTATTGCGCCGGTTTCCTCGGCCACCCGATTGACCTCACTCTTGGGCACGAACAGGAACTCGGCTTCTGAATCGATAAAGCGGCTGATCAACCACGGACACGCGACGCGGTCCACATGCACATGCGAGCGGGTTACCCATTTCATCTGAGGCTCCTTTCACAGGGAAAAGGGACAAAAAAACCGCAAGGTCAACCCTTGCGGTGCTGCTCGACATCCACGGGGTAAGCAAACTCGTGAGGGCCGACCTGCACGCGCCCTGCCAGAGATTCACCGGGAAGCGGACGGCGCACCTCTACCATGTTGAGCACGTCGTAACCACGCTTCTTCAAAAAGCGGATGATGGCCGTGTTGTTGGGATGCACCCAGTTGTACACGGTAGGGCTACCCAGGCGAACAGCCAGCGCCTCGGCCTGGGCGTAGAGCGCCGCGGCCACGCCACGCCGACGGTAGGGGGGCGCGACGTACAGCGCCTCAGCCCACACCACATCGTCGTCCACCCGGCAAACCAGCAGGCCGACCGCCTGGCCCTCAATTTCCGCCACGAAGATGGGGTAACGCCGGGCGCGATAATCGGCCAGTTCGCGCCTGGCGGCCTCCAGGTCAGGCGAAGGGGTGCGGCCATGCAGGGCAGCCAGTGCAACCCGGAAGCCTGCCAGCAGCGGCACCAGCGCCGCCCCGTCGCCTTCTTCCGCCCGACGCACGGTCACAGCGGAAGGCCGGGGAGCCGTGGCATCCGTGGCGCTCATTCTTTCTCCCCCGGCGCGTTGTATTCTTTCTCCTCCACAGCGTCGGCTTCGGCGGCGTCGGCTTCCACATCGCGCCCCCGCGGCCCGGCCTGCAGGAATTCCCGGTAAAACTCGTGCTGAATTACCAGGTTCATGATTTCATTCGTGCCCGTCCAGATGGTAATCAGGCGCACATCGCGCAGCAGGCGTTCCACCGGGAAAACGTTGGTATAGCCAATGCCGCCCAAAATCTGCATGGCGTGGTTGACCACTTCCCACGCGGCTTCGGTGGAAAACTTCTTCGCTTCGGAAACCAGGCGGCGCACCTTGCCCGAGGGTACGGCGCCGCTATCGGCAGCCATGCCCGCCGCACGGTTGAGCGCCCGCGCCGCATCCAGCAGGGTCAGGCTTTCGGCAATCTTGAAACTCACGCCTTCAAAACGGCGGATTTTCTTGCCGAAGGCATAGCGGCGGTCGGCGTAGCGGGCAGCGATTTCCAGCGCGGCGCGCCCCATGCCCACCGCACCGCCTGCCGAGGTCAGCCGCTCCGGAATCATCATCTGGTGGAACACGGCGGTGCCGTTGCCCACGCCGGCTTCCCCGCCCAGGACGTTCTCCACCGGCACCGGCACATTCTTGAACACAATGCGCCCGGTACCGCCGCCGCGTGTGCCCATCAGGCCGTAAACGTGATGCACTTCCACACCCGGCCCGCGCTCAATCAGGAAAGCCGTCATGGCTTTCTTGGGGTCGTCAATGCCTTCCACCTTGCCGTAGACGAGGAAGAGGTCGGCGCCTTCCGCCCCCACCACGAAGCGTTTTTGCCCGCTGACGTAAAACACATCGCCTTCGCGGCGGGCCTTGGTGGTCGCAGCGAAGAAATCTGAGCCGCCGCGGGGTTCGGTCAACCCCTCGGCCACGGCCAGTTTCCCGGCAATCATCGGCTTCAGATAGCGCTCCTTCTGGTCTTCCGTGCCGAAAACATGGATGGCCTCGCCCACAATGGAAATCAGGGAATACAGGCAGGCCAGCGCCGTTCCCAAAACGCCGACTTCTTCCAGCGCCACCAGTTCAGCAGCCCACGGCACGCCTGCGCCGCCCCAGCGGGGGTCAAAACGCAGCCCCAGCAGGCCGCGCGCCCCGGCTTCCTGCAGGAACTCGCGGGGGTAGACCACCTTCTCGGCGTCCATATCGAGCAGCAATTGCCGCGGCACCGACTTGACGAATTCCCGCACTCGCGCCTGCAGGGCGCGCTCTTCTTCGCTCAACATGGCTTCCACCGACATGAGATTGCCTCCTCGTTCAAAGCGGCCGGGGCTCTCGGTATTTCACCCTTCCGACCAAACCGCCCCCAAGGCAATGCCGGGAACCCTGGCAAGCAAAACCATCCAAAAAGCCTGCCGCTGCGCCAACCCTCACCACCGCGGGGGAAGCGCCACCTCGGCAATTTCATTATACCCCTGAACCCCTGCCAGGGCTCGTGAGAGAAAAGGGAAGCCGCCGGGCTGGCATGCAAGCCAACCACGGCGGCGTTTGAACCGACCAGCATCGCAAACGCTGACGTGCGGGCTTCCTCTCATCCCCTCGCAGGAAAGCGATACCCCGGTGCGCCCTAATGCTTCAAGGCAGCCGGCTCCTCGTTCCCCTCCTTGCGCGCCGCGGCAATGGCTTGCCGCACATTGCCACCGGCCCGGCGCAGATGCTCGCGGGCCTGTTTGGGGGAACAATGGAGCATGGTGCTCACGATGGCCACTTTGACATCGCGGTCACAGCGCGCCAGTGCCTCTGCAGCCTCGGCCAGAGAAACCCCACAGGCCTGAGCCACAATGCGCCGAGCCCGCTCCTGCAGTTTGGCGTTGTGCTGCTGCACATCCACCATCAAGTTGCCGTAGGTCTTCCCCAAACGCACCATCACGCCGGTGCTCAGCATGTTGAGCACCAGTTTCTGCACCGTGCCAGCCTTGAGCCGCGTAGAACCCGCAATCACTTCCGGGCCGACCAACGGGGCCAGCACATGCTCAGCGACTTCCGCCAAAGGGGCCGGCAGGTTGCAGATCAGCGCCACGGTCAGCGCGCCCCGCTGCCGGGCTTCGGTAAGGGCCCCCAGCACGTAAGGCGTCCGCCCGCTGGCAGCGATGCCTACCACGCTATCTAAGGGGCCGGCTTCCAGGTCACGGATGGCCCGGATGCCATTTTCAAGGCTATCTTCGGCTTCTTCCACCGCTTCGGTGAGGGCCGCCCGCCCCCCCGCAATCACGCCCACCACCTGGCCTGGTTTCGTATTGAAGGTGGGGGGGCACTCTGCGGCATCCAACACCCCCAAGCGCCCCGACGTGCCCGCGCCGATATAGATCAACCGCCCACCCTGCTTCATGCGGGCTGCGATGGCTTCCACAGCCTGGGCAATAGCCGGCAACTGAAGACGCACCGCGGCCACAGCCCGCCGGTCTTCCAAATGCATGAGCCCCACCATCTCCAGGGTGGTGCGGGTATCCAAATCGTGGGTGAGGACATGCCGCTGCTCCGAAGTCCAGGGCCCGCCCCCGGAAGGCGCTTGCGACGCAGCGTGACGGGGCCAGGGGCGGCCTGCCAGCGCCAACGCCAACCACCCTGCCCCCACGGCTGCATCGGCCAGGGGGCGCCGAGGTCGCGCAGCAGGCACGCGGGTTTGCACAGCCTGCGCCACCACCGAGCGATAAAACGCGCTCCGCGACAACAGCCCGCCCGTGAGCACCACAGGGAAAGGTTCGGCATCGCTCCATCCCAACCGGCGAGCCACGGCGCCCACCCCCTCGGCCAGGGCATCGGCCGCCCGCAGCACGCCATCGGTGGCAATCAGGTCGCCCCGCTCGGCCTCTTCCAATACCAGCGGAGCCAGGGCTGCCATTTCGGCCACGCCACGCCGCGCGTCATAGAGCCAGGGAATCAATTGCGTTGCTGAAGGCAACGCCAGGGCTTGCAGCAAGCGGTCGGTCAGGCGGGTAGGCAATTCGCTGCCGTCTGCTGCACGGGCCACAGCCCGACACGCCCAAAGTCCCAGGGCATACCCACTGCCCTCATCCAACAAATGGCCCCATCCTCCCGAGCGGGCGGTATTTCCGGCAGTATCTTCGCCATACACTATCGCGCCAGTTCCCGCAATCACCACCACCCCCTGACGGCGGCCTACCCCGCCCACCAACGCGGCGGCGGCGTCATCCACCACCTGACCGGGAACGCCGGGGAACAGAGCGGCCTGCATGTCGTGCAGGCGCTGGGCTTCAGCAGGGCGACCGGCCCCGGCCAGCGCCCACACCACCGCCGCGGCCTGGGACAACGGCGCCCCCGCCGCCTCCGCGGCCGCGCGCATGGCCGCTTCCAGCGCGGCCCGCGCCCCCTCTTCCCCCACCAGGTGGTGATTGGAAGGACCGCTCCGGCCGCGCCCCAACACCTTCCCCCGGGCATCCAAAATCACGGCCTCGGTCTTGCTTCCGCCGCCATCCACACCAATGACAAAAAAACTCATCTCAGGCCCTCTCCAGTAGTGCTCGCTTCCACCACCGCTGCAACAGCCTGATGCACCCGAAGACGAAAGTGAGCAATTCGCTCGCCATCTCGGCCAAAATACACCCGGTTGGTCAACAGCGCCACCACCAGTTCCCGGCTCGGGTCCACCCACAGGGAAGTCCCGGTAAAACCGGTATGCCCAAAACTCTCCAGACTGAAAGCGTCACCCACCGGGCTTTGGGTGGGTGTCTGCAGTTTCCAGCCCAAACCGCGCCGCTCAGCGCCCACCCAGGCCTGCTCTCGCACCATTTCCCGTACCAGCGGCGGGGGGAGCAACCCATCTCCCAACGACAAAGCGCATTGCCCCAAAAGGGCTACCTCCCTGGCCGTAGCAAACAACCCCGCATGACCCGACACCCCACCCAGGCAACATGCGTTCTCGTCGTGCACTTCCCCCCAAAGCCGTCGCCCTCGCCAGGAACATTGCTCGGTGGGCGCGAGGCAGCGCTGGGGAACTCCCTGAGCCAGGGGATTGTAAGTGGCCGACGTCATGCCCAAAGGGGTCAATACCGCTCGCGCCAGGTAATCGGGTAGAGGCATACCGGCCAGCCGGGCCACAGATTCCCCCAAAAGCACAAAGCCCACATCACTGTAAACCAGCCCTTCCCCCGGCGGGTACACGAACCGCGGTGCATGCAACAAAGCCGCCAGCCGTCGCTGGCGCATTTCTGCCGGCAGACGATGCGGCAACGGCACCGAAGCCCCCGCCGGCATGCCGCAGACATCCACCCAGGCCGCCAGCCCCGCCGTGTGGCTCAGCAGGTGGCGAAAGGTGACCCTGGCAGCGTCCACCGTCTTCCCTTGATAGGCCGGGTCAGGCGGCAACGGCACCTTGGCATGGGGATCAATGCCCGGCAAGATGGGATGCCGCCCGCGGAGTTCCGGCAACACCTCAACCACGGGGGTATCGGGCGTGACCTTCCCCGCCGCCACGAGGGTCATCCACGCGGTGGCGGTGAAAACCTTGGTCAACGAAGCCAAATCAAAAAGGGTGTCTTCCTCGGCGGCAAACTGCCGGGTTTCTGGGTCGAGCCAGCCGTAAGCCCCGCGGAAGCGCACTTCCCCCCCTTGCTGCACCCAAAGCACCGCGGCAGGGAACACGTGCCCCACCCCCTGTTCCATGAGGCTGTCAACTTTGTTCCAGAGGGTTGTGGCAGCAGTCAAAACGCCATCCTATTTGCCGATGCCCGCCGTCAAACCGGCAATAATTTGCTTGGTAGCCAGCAGAAAGATGACGATCAACGGCAGGGTCATAATGATGAGCCCGGCGAAAAGGGTAGACCAATCGGTCTGGAATTCCCCGAAGAAACGGGTCATTCCCACCGGCAAAGTCCACTTGTCCGTGGAGCGGAGCAACACCAAGGGGAAGAAGAAATCGTTCCACAGGGGGACGAACTGGAAGACCACGACCGTGGCGAGGGCAGGACGCACCAGCGGCAACATGATGCGACCAAAAATGGAAAACTCGCCCGCTCCGTCGATACGCGCCGCTTCGCTCAATTCCTGAGGAAGTTGCCGGAAAAAGGACGAAAGGATAAACACAGAAAAGGGAATGCCGGTGGCTGCATAGACCAGAATCAGCCCCAAGCGGGTATCCACCAGGCCCAAGTCGTTGAGCAGCAAGAACAAAGGCACAATGGCTAAACGGAAAGGGAGCATCAAACCGGCCAAGAAGTAAGCCGAAAGAAAAGCACTGCCTTTGAAGCGATAGCGCCCCAGCATGTAACCGGCCAGGGCCGAAACGGCCGTTGCCAGGAGCACCGCCGCCACGGTAATGATGAGGGAGTTGAAAAAGTAAACGTTGAAATTGGCTTTTTCCCACGCCTTGACAAAGCTCTGGAACGAAGGGGAAGTCGCCAACCCCAACGGATTCCGAAAGATGTCACGGCTGGGCCGGAGCGCATCATTGACCACGAGCAACAAGGGGCCCAGAACCACAAAAGCATAACCCCACAGCAGAATTTGCGTACCGATGGCGACCAAGTCAATCCGACGCGTAGATTGCTTCCTCGAAATCCTCATCGCAAGTTCTCCTCCCACCGGCGGAAAACGCTGACCATGACCATGGAGACGCCAAAGATAAGCACAAACATCAACACAGCCAAAGCCGAAGCCAACCCAAACGCATCCACACCGCCACGGAAGGCCGTGCGATAGAACACCAACCCCAGCACATCGGTGGCCCCGGCGGGCTCGCCGTTCACCCCGCCCATGGCCCAAACAATGCCAAAGACGTTGAAGTTACCAATGAAGGTCAGCACGGTGACGATTCCGATGACCGGCAAAAGCAGCGGCAGTTCAATGCTCCAGAAAAGCCGCCAGCGCGAAGCGCCATCAATGCGGGCGGCTTCCCGCAGGTCTTCGCCAATATTCGCCAAACCGGCAGAAAACAGAAGCATGGGAAATCCCACCCATTGCCACGCGTTCGCTAAAATGATCGCCGGTAACGCCGTGGCTGGGTCTCCCAACCAGGGGCGGGCCAGCGCCCCCAGCCCTACCGCCTTGAGCACCCGGTTGATAGGGCCAAAGAGCGGGTTGAGCATCAGACTCCACAGATAGCCCACCACCAAGGCGCTGATCAAATAAGGCATGGTATAAACCGTCTGGAAAAAGCGCTTGCCAAAGCGGGGCTTGTAGAGCAATTTGGCGAACAGCAACCCCAAAGTGTTCTGCACCAGCATGGTGCCCACAAAGAAATAGACATTATGAAGAAAGGCGCGGGGAAGTTGCTCATTGACGGGATAACGGGTAAAAAGTTCACGGAAGTTACGCAAACCGACAAAAGCCCCACGCGCCAGCCCTTTGAACTCAAAAAGGCTGAAGTAAAAGGATTGAGCCAAAGGCCAAACCATAAAAACGGTATAAAGCAAAAAAGCCGGGAGAATGAACGCCGCCACAATGCCCCACGAGGGGGCACCACGCCCCACGCCCCGGGCGCGGCCGTGCCTGGGTTTCTTCCTTTGCGTTGACCGTCGCAAGAGAGACATACCCCGCCTCCACCACAAAGGTTTGGCGGAGCGACGCATCAGGTCGCTCCGCCAAAGCCCTCAGCACAAAAACTACTTCTTGGGTTTAAACCACTGGGAAATGCCTTCCTGCAGGCTCTGAGCCACGTCGTCAGCCGTTATTTCACCCAAGAGCATCTTCTGGATGCCGTTCCCCATCAAGGTCGTGCCCGAGGGGTTGCCATAACGGAAATCAACCAGCAGCATGTACGCCGCGGGGGTCTCGGCGTAGAAGTCGGCAAACTTCTGCAACAGCGGGTCGGTCGGTTTCGCCTGAGGCAGAGGCGAAAGCTGCTTGATTTTCTCTGTGAACATCTGCCCAAACTCAGGGGTCCCCATCCACTCTACCAGTTTGATGGCTTCCTCTTTGGCGTCGCTGTTGGCATTCACGCCGTAAGAGCCATCCATCCAACCCGGAGCCAAGGGGCCATCATGCACCGAATCGGGCGCGGGCGGCACACGGAAAACGCCAATGTGCATATCGGGCGCCTGGTCACGCCAGAAGCCAACCTCGAAAGAGCCGCCGATGAAAATGGCCGCCTGACCGGTCACGAACAGCGTGCGAGCGTCCTGATACCCCACACCGACAACATGATCAGGCATGTAGGGCTGCAAGTCTTTCACCAGTTGAATCGAGGCAACATAGTTCGGATCGGTGAAGTCGGTTTCGCCAGCCAGGATCTTCTTTTCGAACTCAGGCCCGCCGTAGCGAGGGGCACCAATGGTATCGTGAACGATGGGCAGCATCCAGGTATCTTTAGCAGGCACTGCCAGAGGGGTGTAGCCAGCCTTCTTGACCACTTTGAGGATGTTGATGAAATCGTCCCACGTCTGCGGTTCGCTCAGCCCCAGTTCGTCGAAGATATCCTTGTTGTAGTAAGCGCCCAGCACCTGAATGCCGAAAGGCACGCCGTAGATATGGCCGTCTTTGACGCCCATCGCGCCCTTGAGGATATCGGGCGTGAAGTTGTCAAGGGTCTTGACCTTGCCATCCAGGGGAACCAGTTGCCCGGCTTCCACCAACGGCTGCAACCCGCCATAAGCGCGCAATTGCACCACGTCGGGGCCACCCTCGCCGGTCAGGCCAGTCGCGAGGATGTTGTTGTAATCGGTGGCAACAAAGGGCACAAATTCCACCTTGACACCAGGATGTTCTTTCTCATACACCGCAAAAATTTCATTGTAGGCTTTTTCGTCCTCGGTGCGCCAGGACCACACCGTCAGGGTGACGTTCTTCTGCGGCGCGGCTTCCTGGGTAGGCGCTTCGGTAGGCGCTTCGCCGGCAGCCTGGGTGGGCACAGCGGTCGGCGCGGACTGCTGCTGGGCAGCGGTAGGCTGAGGTGTGGACGCGGATTTGGCACAGCCGCCTAACGCCATAGCCACTACCACGAACAGCCCGACCAGTAAGACAAAAACTTTTTTGCGATTCACTTGCTTCTCTCCTTGTGTGTTAGGGATAGAAAAAACGAGAAAAGGATAGGGAACAACAGGCATCCTCATCTTCCATGGTTACCTCCTTGAGATTGGTCTAAAGCACTCAACTCGGCTTGGAAGACATAACGATCGCCGCGATAAGCCGATTCAGTGTATTCAAAGGGGCGCCCCCAGCGGTCGTAAGTGATACGCTTGTTGCGCAACACAGGGGCTCCAGCAGGAATCTGCAAAAGATCCTGCTCGCGCCGGCTACAAAGGTCTGCGCCGATTTTCTGGACGGCCCGCGCAGGCGCAAGATGGTATTTCTCCGAAAGAATCTGGTACAACGAGCGGTTCTCAAAATCTTCCTGCAAGAGCGCCTCGACGCCATTGAAATACAAATGGCTGGTCTCAAGGGCAATGGGTTCGCCCCCCGCTAACCGCAACCGTTCCAACAGCACAATTTTCTTTTCTGGGGTGATTTGCAAAGCCCGCGCAACCCGCAGCGCGGGTTTAACCGCCATCAACCGAATCACGCGCGCACCCGGCTTCATGCCACGGGCCTGCATATCTTCTGTAAAACCGGTCAGCCGGGTCAAACCATGCTCAATCTTTGGCTCGGCCACAAAAGTGCCCCGCCCTGGTTCGCGGCGCAACAGGCCCTCAATGGCAAGTTCCTGCAAGGCTTGCCGGGCCGTCATCCGACTGATATGGTATTGCTCACTCAATTCACGCTCCGAAGGCACCATATCGCCTGGTTTCCATTCACCCGAGGCGATTTTCTCGCGCAAGAGTTCCTTGAGCTGAAAATAGAGCGGCAAAGGGTAAGTCTTATCGAGCATGATGGACCACGCCTCCCGGAGGTTGGACAGAATGTATAGTTGTTCAGTGGTCTATACCAATATAGCAAATTTAACAGCCCGTGTCAAGCGACTTTACGCCCTCAGCGGCATTTCCCTCTCGCTGGGGCACCAAGAGACCACACCTATACGGTTTCGGTCACCTTGCGCAAGCCACGCGGCCGCTCTGTATCGTAACCTTTCGCCAAAGTCAGATGGTAAGTGAACAATTGAGCCCCCACCACGCTCACTAAAGGCGTCAACCATTCAGGCACTTCCCGAGGAAGGCGCAACGGCACCTCAGCCCAAGAAAGCACTTCGTCGTCATCAGAGATCACCACCAGTTCCGCGCCCAACGTATCGTGCAAGTAACGCAACAAGTCACGCATCGAATCCAGCACCGCGCCGGAAGGCGCAACGGCCAGCACCGGATACCCCTTGCCCACCACCGCGACCGGCCCATGCTGGAAATCGGCCGAGGAATACGGCTCAGCAGCGATGTAGGTGAGTTCCTTCAGTTTAAGCGCCCACTCGAATGCTGTAGCGTAATTGTAGCCCCTCCCCAGCACCACGCACTGGGTCACGTACCGGTAGCGGACGACGGCGCGGGCAATATCGGCTTCCAACGCCAACATGGCATCCATCCACCGCGGCACCTGGTCCAACGCCTGCTGCATGGCCTCATCTTGCGCCAGTGCGGCCGAAAGCAGGGCAATCGCCGCCAGTTGGGCCGTGTAAGTTTTCGTAGCCGCCACACTCTCTTCCCGCCCGGCCTGAATATCCAGCACCCATTCAGCCACGCGCGCCAGGGGCGATTCAGGAGCATTGGTAATCGCCAAAGTGAGGTTACCCTGCTCACGACCGTGTTCAATCACACTCACGATGTCAGGTGAGCGCCCCGATTGGGAAATGCCCACCACCAACGCTTCGCGCAGCCGCGGCGGCCGGCGGTAAAGCGTAAACAGCGAAGGAGCGGCCAAAGCCATCGGAAGGCGATTGTGGGCTCCCCAGAGATAATTGGCGTAGCGGCCGGCGTTGTCGGAAGTGCCGCGCGCGGCCAGGAAGGCAAAGCGAGGGTCAGTCCGGCGAATTGCGGCAGCAATTTGCGCAGCCGTGGGCCGTTGGGTTTCCAGCAGCCGCCGGATGACAGCCGGTTGTTCGGCAATTTCTGCGTGTAGTCCCATGTTCTTCTCCTCTCACTGTACGGTACGCGATGGCCGCAATCGCTCGATTCGCCCGGCCACCTCGTTGCGAAAACCCTCGATGAGGGTGAGCACATAGTCCAGGGGGTCCAACTTCTCTTGCTGAACCAGGGGCGTCAGGTCCATAGCCCACGCCAAGGCCGTCGCCTGATCCACCGCGTGGGAAGCGAAATAAGTGGCGTTCACCCGCCGCCGCCCCAGCGTGGCCACATCGTACCGTTTTCCCCCGCTGATCTGCGAATCGAACACGCCCAACAGAGCCGCTTGCAAATTTTCCTGGTGAGAAAGGTCGAACACCACCTTGTCCTCATCGCGCATCCAATCCAGGTCCCTCCACACAGCGCCGCCATACAACTTTGCGGGACGTTCTTCCCGCGGCAACATGCGGATGGCCTGAATAACCCGCAGGGCTACGGCGATATGAGTATCGTGCTTATCGGCCAGGTTATGCGTGTAAACCTCACGCGGGTGGGTGGCCCGAAGCACGGCCACCAAATCCTCCGTAGGGGGCATCGCCGCGCGCTTGACCACGCTGCTGGGGTAATCGAGCAAAATCTGGGCAGCGTATTCGCCTACAAATGCAGCTTTGCGCTGCTCTTGTCGGCGAACCGCCCACATTTCATCGTCCGTGTAGCCAGCATACAGGCCCGCTCGCGGCGACCCTCGCCCATCGGTCACGACCACGCCGGTAAACCACTGGTCCGGCTGCTGAAAGCACGCCAACACGGCTTGCGCTGCCATAATCTCGATATCGTCCTGATGGGCAGCGATGCACAAATGGGTTGTGCGCTCTAAAGCCTGTGTTTCGGGCATGCCGTCAGGGATGTAAACTTCCGCCTGAGGCATTCGCAAGTTCATCGTCACGCTCCTTATCATTCGGGTGTTGCCAAGGCAACAGGGGGGACAAAACAAGCCACCTGCCATATACAGCGATGCCTGTCGGCAGCGCCGAGCAGGCAACAAGGGCAAGCCTCCATCTCGCCCCAGGGCAGTTAGCATTATCAGAGAGTATACCCGAAAACGGCTCGTCCCCGTGGCAGCCCCACTCTCCACGGGCACTTCCCCCTGCGGAGCCTCTCACCCCCCGTCCGCCCCGCAACCAACCGCCTACAACGCTTCGCCGAGAGCCCCCCTCGCGTGTCCTCTTCCCTCTCAGCCAGAGCGCTCGCGCGGCAGAGCCCCCCGGCGCGTCGGCTTTTCCCCAGGCCGCGCCACACCTCAGCCCTGGCGTGACAGCCCGGCCCGAAGCCCCCTCAGGCGTCGCGCGGCGAGCGGCTGGCCAACGCTTCTTGATCCACCGGCAGGCGATCGAATCGCACCCCCACCGCGCGGTAAATGGCATTGGCAATTGCGGGCGCCGTGGGCACGCTGACAATTTCGCCAATGCCCTTGCCGCCGAAGGGGCCGGTTTCCACCGGGTGCTCCACCACGATGGGGATGATTTCCGGCACTTGCTCAAAAGAGGGCATCCGGTAGCGGGCTAAGCGGTCGGTCACGACGCGGCCTTCCTCAACGATGAAGTGCTCGGTGAGCGCGGTGCCGATGCCCATGATCACGCCGCCTTCAATTTGCCCTTTCAGCGTCAGCGGGTTGATGGCCGCCCCCACATCCACCGCCGTCACCACCCGCAGCACTTTCACTTCGCCGGTGAGGGTGTTCACTTCCACCTCTGCGGCTTGCGCGGCGAAGGCGTAGGCAAAGTGCATGTCGCCGCTTTCGCCTAACGGCCTGGTCTCGGGCGCGTGGTAGGTGTAACGGACGCGCGGCGCGCGCCCCAAGGCGTGCATTCCCGCCGCCACCTCAGGCCAGCGGAGCAGCCGCTTGCCCAGCAAAAGGCCCTCGGGCTGCGGCCGGATTTGGTCGGGCGGAACGTCATACCGTTCCGCCAGGGTGGAGCGCAAGGCGTTAACCAGCACCCGCGCCGCCATCCGCGCCGCGTTGCCGCTGACGTAAGTCTGCCGGGAAGCCGTGGTTGGGCCGCCGTCGGGGGTGCGGTCGGTGTCCATCACTAACACCCGCACACCATCCGCCTCCACGCCGATTTCCTCCGCGGCCACCAACTGCAACACCGAAACCAGCCCTTGCCCTAACTCGGCGGACGAAATCCGCACTTCAAACAAGCCCTCGGGCAGCAGTTCCACCTCGGCGGTGGCCTCGTCGGGCGCGCCGCCGCCCAGCCCCGTGTTCTTGAACGCCGCGGCAAAGCCCCACGCCCGCACTTTGTGCGGCTCGCCGGGCACGGGATGCGGCGCGAAGGGGTCGGCTTCCCCTCTCAGGCGGCGCACCTCCGCGTCCACGCGGTCAATGCATTCCAGCAGGCCCACGCTCTCCCGCAGCACCTGCCCGGTGCTGGTGGTGGAACCCACCCGCAGGGCGTTCTTGCGCCGCAGTTCCACCGGGTCAAGCCCCAAGCGCTCGGCGAGCATGTCCATCAGGCTTTCCACCGCAAAGTTGGACTGGGTGACGCCGAAGCCGCGGAACGCGCCCGCCGGCGGGTTGTTGGTGTACACCGCGTAGCAGTCGGCGCGCACGTGCAGCACGTCGTAAGGCCCGGCGGAATGGGTGGTGGCGCGGGTCATCACCTTCTCGCCGAGGGAAGCGTACGCGCCGGTGTCGCCGTAGAGTTCGGTCTGCACCGCGGTCAGGCGGCCATCGCGCCTGGCGCCGATGCGGACGCGAATTTGCGTGGCGTGGCGCTTGGGGTGGGCAATCAGGCTTTCGCGGCGGTCGTAGAGCAGTTTCACCGGACGGCCGGTCTTCCACGCCAGGAGCGCGGCGTGAATCTGCCCGGCGATGTCTTCCTTGCCGCCGAAGCCGCCGCCCATGGTCTGCCCCACGATGTGCACCCGCTCCTCAGGCCAGCCCAACGCCGCGGCCACTTGCCGCCGGTCGTCGTAGGGGATCTGCGAGCCGACATATACCTCCATCCGCCCGTCCTCGGTGGGCACGGCGACGCTCGCCTCGGGCTCAAGGAAGGCGTGGTCGTAGTGGGGCGTGGTGAAGGTGTGTTCCAGCACCACATCGGCCTCGGCAAAGCCCCGTTCCACATCGCCTTTGCGGACTTTGATATGCTTGAGCAGGTTGCCGGAAGGGTGCAACTGCGGGGCGTCGGGCGCAAGCGCGGCCAGCGGGTCGGCGAGCACGGGCAACGGTTCGATTTCGGCTTCAATCAGGGAAGCCGCTTCCTGCGCGATAGCACGCGTTTCCGCGGCCACAATGGCTAAGGCATCGCCGACGTAGCGGATGCGCTCGCCCACGCCGACCAGAATGGGCCAGTCGTCAATGAGCACGCCGTGGTTGCGCGCCGCGGGCAAATCCTCGGCGGTCATCACCGCGACCACGCCCTTCAGCGCGCGGGCTTTGCTCACATCCAGCCGCCGCAAGATGCCGTGGGGGACTTCGGCGCGGCGCACCGCGGCGTGGAGCATGTTCGGGAAGATGAGGTCGTCGGTGTAGCGGGCGCGCCCCGTGACTTTATCCACCGCGTCGGGGCGAATGTGGGGCCTGCCGACCACCTTGCCCGCGTAGGCCGAGGCGGGGATTTCGGGCGGGGGCAGCGGTTCGCCGGTGCGCAGACTGTGCGCGGCGGCGAGAATCGCGTCCTCAATGGCGGGGTAAGCCCCGCAGCGGCAGAGGTTGTCCTTCAGCGCGTGGTGGATGTCCTCGGGCTGGGGGTCGGGGTTGTGTTCCAGCAGGGCGTGGGCGGCCATGATCTGGCCGGGGGTGCAGAAGCCGCACTGGGTCGCGCCGTGCTCCACAAAGGCTTCCTGCAGCGGGTGCAGAATGAATTCGTGGTCGCGCTGCTGCGCCAGCCCTTCAATGGTGAGGACGCTCTTGCCGTCGGCGCGCTCGGCGGGGTAGATGCAGGAAAGCACCGCCTCGCCGTTCACTTCCACGGTGCACGCGCCGCACTCGCCTTCCTGGCAGCCGATTTTGGTGCCGGTCAGGCCAAGGCGGTAGCGCAGGACATCGGCGAGGGTCTCGCCGGCGTCAATGGTGAGGGTATGGGGGGTGCCGTTTACGGTAAGGGTGATAGTGGGCATGGGAGGGAATTAGGGAATTAGGGAATTAGGGAATTAAGGGATTGAGGGATGTGCGACGCAATTCGCCACTCGCAATTCCTCATTCGCCACTCGCTACTCGCAATTCGCGATTCGCCACTCGCAATTCTTCATTCGCCCTTCGCGCGCTCCCACGCCTTCCCCACGGTTTCGCGCAGGAGAATGCCGGCGAGGTGGCGGCGGTAGGTTTCGGTGGCGCGGTAGCGGCTGGTGCGGAAGCGGGCTTCGCGGAGCAGGGCTTCCACCGCGGCGTTCAGCGTCGCTTCGTCGGGCGTGTGGCCGCAGAGGACGCTTTCGGCGGCAGTGGCGCGGCGAGGCACCGGCCCAAACGGCCCCACGGCAATGCGGATTTGCGCGATGCGGTCGCCTTCCCGCACCAGCCAGACCGCCGCGTTGAGGATGGGCAGCGCCACGCCCTGGGGGCGCATCACGCGGCGGAATGCCGAAGCCGCCTTCCGCCGCGCCAGCGGCAGCCAAAAGCCGACCAGCATTTCCTCGTGCTTGAGCGCGGAGCGGCCGGGGCCGAGGTAAAGGTCGGCCAGGGGCACGCGGCGGCGTCCTTGGGGGAAAGCGACCTCGGCGCGGGCATCCAACGCGAGGAGGGCAATCGCGCCGTCCGCCGCGGGAAGGGCATGAGCCACGTTCCCGCCCAGCGTGGCGACATTGCGCACCTGGTGGCCTGCCATCTGACCGGTGGCCTCGGCAAGGGCCGTGGCGTGCTTGCACACCAAAGGCGACGCCGAAACGCGGTTGAGGGGCACGCCCGCGCCAACGAAGAGTTCGTCGCCGCGGACTTCCAACGCCCGCAGTTCAGGGATTTCGGTGATGTCCACCAGTGCCTGCACGGGCGGGTGCCGCCCCTGTTGCAAATCCAGCATCAGGTCGGTGCCGCCGGCAATCAGCACGGCGGCTTCCCCTGCTTCGGCCAACGCCTGCAGGGCTTCTTCTACGG
Organism: Chloroflexota bacterium; assembly: GCA_011322445.1. Lineage (NCBI taxonomy): Bacteria > Bacillati > Chloroflexota > Chloroflexota bacterium. The sequence goes on from DRMV01000009.1 coordinate 34,406, forward strand.
TTTTCGGGCGAAGGTGGGTGTGCCACATGGAGGTTGAGGGATTGAGGGGAATTAAGGGACTGGGGTATTGGGGACGGGTCAATTGGTTGATTGGTTACTTGGTCAAGGGGATGCCGAGGTAACCAGGCAACCACTCAACCAACCCCCGCCATCAGCAGGCCCAGGCGCTCGGCGGTGGCTTCTTCCCGCGGCAGGATGTCCATCACCTGCCCCTCGTAGAGCACCGCAATGCGGTCGGAAAGCGCCAGAATTTCGTCCAGATCTTCGGAAATCAGCAACACAGCCACGCCGGCGCGGCGTTGGGCTAACAACTGCTCGCGGACGTACTCGGTCGCGCCGATGTCCAGACCGCGGGTGGGCTGTGCGGCGATGAGCACACGAGGTTGACGCGCCAGTTCCCGCGCCAGCACCACTTTCTGGATGTTGCCGCCAGAAAGGCTTTTCGCCAAAGTGTTGCGTGAGGGCGTCTTGATGCGGAACTGCTCGATGAGGCGGTCGCTGTGCTCGGCAATGTAGCGCAGGTTGAGGAAGCCGCGGCGGGAAAAGGGCGGCTTGTGGTGCTCGCGCAAAATCAGGTTTTCGGCTACGGTAAAATCGCCGATCATGCCGTCGCGCATCCGCTCTTCGGGGATGTAAGCCAACATGCGGTCGGTGCGCGCACCCACGGGCAGGGCGGTGACGTCTTCGCCTTCCAGCAGAATGCGGCCGGCGGTGACCTCGCGCAGCCCGGCAATGACCTCCGCAAGTTCCCGCTGGCCGTTGCCCGAAACGCCCGCGATGCCGAGAATCTCGCCGCTGCGCACCTCAAGGCTGACATCCCGCAAGCCGGGCGTGCCCCGGTCGCTTCCGCAACTGACACCTTCCAGCACCAGGCGCGGCTCGCCGATTTCGCTCTCCCCGCGCTCCAGCATCAATGACACCTCACGCCCAACCATCCAGTTTGCCAGGGTCTCTTTCGTCACCTCGCTCGTCGGGCGGGTACCGATTTTACGACCGTCGCGCAGCACGGTCACCCGGTCGCTGATTTCGATGACCTCGTGCAGTTTGTGGGAGATGAAAATCAGGGCATGCCCGTCTTGCGTCATCTGGCGCATGATGCCGAAAAGTTCGTCCACTTCCTGCGGGGTGAGCACGGCGGTCGGCTCGTCCAGGATGAGCAACGAAGCGCCGCGGTAAAGCGCCTTGATGATTTCCACCCGCTGTTGCTGCCCCACCGACAGTTGCCAGATGTAGGCAGAAGGGTCAATGTGCAAGCCGTAGGTCTCGGCGAGTTCCAGAATGCGGCGGGAAACCACATCCAAATCGGTGAGGACGCCACGGGAGGAAGGCAGGCCGAGGGCAACATTTTCGGCCACGGTGAGGGTTTCCACCAGCATGAAGTGCTGGTGCACCATGCCGATGCCGTGGGCGATGGCGTCGCTGGGGGAATGAATGGCCACACGCTCGCCGTTGATGTAAATTTCGCCCTCGTCGGGCTGGTAAAGCCCGTAGAGGATTTTCATCAAGGTGCTTTTGCCCGCACCGTTTTCGCCCAGCAGCGCGTGCACTTCGCCCGCGTGGACGTCGAAATCCACATGGTCGTTGGCCAGCACGCCTGGGAAGCGCTTGGTAATGCCGCGCATCTCCAGCGTTTGAATGTGCTGCCGGGGCAGAGCAGAGGCGTCGGGTTGGGTCATTGCAGCATTTTCTCCAGGGTCGGGGCGCAGGGTTGCTGCGCCCCGACCGAAAGGCAAGGCGTTATTTCTTCAATTCGATCTTGATGGTGCCGTCTTCGATGCCTTTGATGGCGTCTTCGGCGGCTTTCTTCACCTCAGGCGACAGTTTATATTGCGGATTGTATTCAATGACCTCGCCACCATTCTTCAAGTTGATGGTGAAGGCCTGACCGCCCAGCGTGCCGTGCTGAATCAAGTCGATCATCTTGGTCAGCACCACCTCCCAGTGGTAAACCTGGTTGGCGACCACGATATTGGGGGCGAGGGAACTCTGGTCGGCCTGGGTGCCGAACCAAAGCACGTTCTTCTCTTTTGCCACACCGATCGCGCCCACCACCATCTGGGCGGTGCCGGTGAGCACATCGGCGCCCGCAGCAATGTGGGTATTGGCGGCTTCGGCGGCCGCGGAAACGTCCGAGAACGAGCCTGTCCAGGTGACGTTGACTTTGATGTCGGGGTTGGTCGCCTTTGCGCCGGCAATGAAGCCTTCCACATAGCGCTGCGCGTCGCCGGTTTCAATCGGCCCAATCACGCCCAGCACGCCGCTCTTGGAAAGTTTCGCCGCCATCACGCCGTTGACATAGCCGCCTTCCTCAGAAGCGGCCTCATAGGCAAACACGTTGGGCATCCCGAAGGTGTCGACCGTAGTGCCCCAGGCGAAACTGGTCTTGGGGAAGTCGGGGGCGATTTCTTGCAGCGAAGAGCCATATTGCGAGCCGTGGGCAATGATGAGGTCATAGCCCTGCGAAGCATAGTCGCGAATGGCAGCCGCCGCGTCGTCCACTTTATACATGCCATCGGAATACACGAACTGCATGGCGTCTTCCCCGCCCATTTGCTTTTGCACTGCCAGCAACGCCTGATACATGCTCTGGCTGAAAGCCAGGTCGTTGATGGAACTGGGCAGCACAACAGCGATACGGAAAGGCTTCTTGGGGGCTTCGGTCTTGGTGGGCGCGGGCGTGGCCTTCCCACAGGCGGCCAGCACAAACGCCGCAACAAGCAAAACAGCCACGAACACATAGAGTTTCTTTCTCATCGGTTCCTCCTTCAAAAGGTGAAAAGCGGACAAAACAGAACCACAGATTACGAACCACAATTACACAGATTTACACAGATTTACACAGATTTTTTCTGCGGAATCTGCGCAATCTGCGGTTTCAACCATCTCATCGGTGCAAATCTGTGTCAATCGGTGGATTTACCCTTCCCGCTCAAACGGTTTGGCAAGCGCCGAGGGGGCACGCACCTTCGAGACCGTCGCCATGAGCACCAAAATCGTGAGCACGTAAGGCATCATGACGGCCAGGTCCGAAGGGATGGGCACACCGAGCACCTGCATCCAGAGTTGCAGCGCGTTGACCATGCTGAAAAGTAGCGAGCCGCCCAGCACACCCAACGGCCGCCAGGCCCCAAAATAAACCAGCGCGACCGCGATGAAGCCCATCCCGCTGGTCATGTTCTGCTGGAAGACGTTGAGCAGCCCGATGGAAAGCGACGCGCCCGCAATGCCCGAAAGCACGCCGCCCTGGATGATGGTGTAATAACGCACCGCGGCGACCCTGATGCCCAGCGAATCGGCCGCCTGCGGATTTTCGCCCACCGAGCGGATTTTCAGCCCAATGGTGGTTTTGTTGAGCACAAACCACGCCAGCGGCACCAGTGCATAGGCAGCATAGACCACCACATTGTGCTGAAAGAGCACCGGCCCCAACACCGGCAGGTCGCTTAGCACGGGAATGTGAACCGAAGGAAAGCCCTGGATAGTCTTCACCGTGCCAACCAGTTTTTGAAAGAGCAAATCGCTCAGCCCCAGGCCAAAGAGGTAAAAACCAATGCCGCTAATGCCCTGCTCGGCCTGGAGGTTGACGGTCACGAAAGCCATCGCCAGCCCCATGAGCGCGCCCACCCCTGCCGCGGCTAACATGCCCAACCACAGGCTGCCCGTGACCAGCGTGACATAGAAGGCAAAAAACGCACCCAGCAGCATCTGGCCTTCCACACCGAGGTTGAGCACGCCGCTCCGCTGGCCGAAAGTTTCGCCAATGGTCGCGTAGAGATACGGCGCTGCCAGACGCACACCGGAAGCCAGAATGCCTATCAGAACCGAAGCGGAGAAGAGTTTGGCTATCATGCGCTTACCTCGTGACCAACGAATAGGGGAACCGCGACAGCGCCGGTCATCCCGGCTTCTCCGGGGCATCCGCGGCTTCCGCGGGGGCTTCCTCGCCCTCGCCAGCAGTTGCGGCCAGGCGGCGGCGCTGGCGGCGGATGCGCCAGATTTCACTGCTCACCACAAACACCACCACCAACCCGTTCAGGGCCGTAATCAACGCAGAAGGCACCTGCGCCACGCGCTGCATCTTGTTCGCCCCGACCAACAACGCCCCAAACAAAATGGAAGCCGGTATCGTGCCGATGGGATGCAAATGGCCGAACAGGGCAGCGACGATGCCGTTGAAGCCCGCGCCGCCGGTAAAGCCCGTGGCCGAGCCGTCGGTAATCATGCGATAGTTCACGCCGTACACCTGAATCACGCCTGCCAGCCCGGCAAACGCGCCGCTCAGCAACAGCGCCAGCACCACATAGCGCTTGACCGGAATGCCGCCGTAGCGCGCCGCATGGGGGTTCTTGCCCACCGCGCGAATGCGGTAGCCCCACACCGTGCGCCAGAGAAAGATATAGACCACGAAAGCCAGCACCAGGGCAATCAGGGCGCCGAGATGCAGGCGGGTGGGGGCCAGCCTCGGCAGACGGTAAGCCATTGCAAGCCGCGCCGTTTGCGGAATTTTGGAAGCCATCGCGGCCTGGGCCGGATCGATCATTGGCCCGCGCAGCAAATAATTCATCAACTGAACCGCAATCGCGTTCATCATCACCGTGCTCAAAATCTCGTTCACGCCGAAATATGCCTTCAGCGCGCCGGCAATGCCGCCCCAAATGGCCCCGCCGACAAAGCCCATCGCCAGCGCAAACGTAATCATCAGCCACCCCGGCCAATGCTGAAAGTGCAAGCCAACCCACGTGCCCAAAATGGCCCCCACAATCATCTGCCCCTCACCACCAATGTTGATCACATTCCCCTGGAAGGCAATACAAATGCCCAACCCCACCAGCAACAGCGGCGTGGCTTTGACCAGCGTTTCGGCAATCGCGTTGGTGCTGCCAAACGCGCCCACCACCAACGCCCAGTAAGCCTCGAGCGGATTGGCCTTGAGGAACAGCAACATCACCGCGCCCACCAACAACGCCAGGAACGTGGCAATGATGGGCAAAGAGAGGTCGAAAAGGGCACCCCAGCGTGAACGCACCGGCAATCCTCCTGAAAACTGGCCTGACCGGATTACCTCACCATGCCTGCACCAGGCTCAAGTGAAGCACCTGATCGTCGAAGTAACTCTGCCCCATCACCAGGGGCGTGCTATCTTTTCCGTAGAACGACATCCGCAAACGGAGCATGGCCGCGCCCAACTCACGCCGCAAGAACGCCACGGCTTCTTGCGGTGCGGGCACAGCATGAATTTCGGTGATGGCAAAAGAAATCTCGCGCCCCGCGAATTCCCGCAGCAGTTGGCGGATGGGGCGTGTGCCATCTACCGCTTCCGGCGGAACCCGAAACAGGGCAAGGGGAAAGACGTTATCGGCAAGAATGACCGGTTTGTCATCGGCCAGGAAAAGCCGCCGGAGAAAAAGCAAACCCGCGCCTGGGCGTAACGCCAGGACGCGGGCCTCTTCTTCGTTCGCGGCACGAATTTCACGCTTCAACAAACGAATGGTTGCCGCAAACCCGCTGCTTTCTATCAGGCAGTTGAAATCCCAAAGGTTGCCGAAATGGGCGCTGCCTTGGCTCAGCCGCTCGTTGACATAGGTGCCATCCCCCTGACGGCGCAGGACCAGGCCGTGAGCAGCCAGTTTGGCGAGCACCGTGCGCACCGTGGCCCGGCTCACACCGAACTCTGCCGCCAACTCACTTTCGGAAGGCATCCGCGCACCGGGCGGATAGACGCCTTCGCGCAGGCGCCTGCGCAAAATGTGCTCGACTTGTGCTGCCAGCGGTTTGGATTGAACCAGCATGAAGGCACACCCAGGTGGCGGAAAAAGCGGGGGAAGCGGTGGGCAATCGTCTGACCTTTCCAACGCTTTTACTTTAGCAGAAGATGAGAAGAAAAGCAAGGGGGTTTTTCCAGAAAGAGAAAATCTGCTTTTCCAAAAGGCCCGATTACCGCGCCCTCTTCCACACGCACCCGCGGTAAAATGGAGCCGTTGCGCCGCATCCGCTCTTTCAAGGAGGTTGCCATGCACGTTCTGCGCATCAACACCCGCACCCAGGAAGCCCGCACTGAGCCCGTGCCGCCCTCGTGGGAACGCCTCGGCGGGCGCGGCCTGATTGCCCGCATTTTGCTCGATGAAGTGCCCCCCCACGCAGAACCCCTCGGGCCCAAAAACGTGCTTATCTGGGCACCGGGGCTGCTGGTGGGGCACATGCTTTCTTCCTGCGACCGCATCTCCATCGGCGGCAAAAGCCCCCTCACTGGCGGCGTGAAGGAAGCCAACGCGGGCGGCTCCACCGGCCTGGCAGTGGCGCGCCTCGGCATCAAGGCGCTGCTGCTGGAAGACCGCCCCGATGACGACCGCTGGTGGGTGATCGTCATTGACGGCGACGGCGTGCGCTTCGAGCCAGCCGACGACCTCGTGGGCCTGGGTGTGTATGCCAGTGCAGAGAAACTTCAAGCCCGCTACGGCAAACAAGCCGCAATTTCCCTTATTGGCCCCGCGGGTGAAATGCTGATGCGTGCCGCGGGCATCCAGAACCTCGACCGCGACGGCATGCCCACCCGCATCAGCGCGCGCGGTGGCCTCGGCGCAGTGATGGGCTCCAAGCACATCAAAGCCATCGTGTTCGACCCGCCCAAGGGCGCCAAACCGCCGCTTGCCGACCCCAAAGCCTTCCGTGAAGCGCAGAAAATCTACAACAAGGCCCTGATGGAACACCCCCAAACCAAGGTCTATCACGACTACGGCACCGCGGCCATGGCTTCCATGACCAGCCACTTCGGCAGCCTGCCCACGCGCGGCTTTTCGGAAGGCTACTTCGAAGGGTGGGAAAAAATCAGCGGCGAGCACCTGCGCGAAGTCCTCATCAAGCGCGGCAAACCCAGCCTGCCCAACCATGCCTGCATGAGCGGCTGCGTGATCCAGTGCTCCAACGTCTATGCCGACGAAGAGGGCAACATCATCACCTCGCCGCTGGAATACGAAACTATCGGTCTGATGGGCTCCAACCTGGGCATTGACGATTTAGACGTCATCGCCCAACTCAACCACGAAGCCAACGACCTGGGGCTGGATACCATCGACACCGGTGCGGCGTTAGGCGTGGCCGGGCGCGCCGGCATTTTGAAATGGGGTGACGGCCAAAAAGCCCTCGAACTGATGGGAGAAATCCGCAAGGGCACGGCCTTGGGGCGGGTGCTGGGCAACGGCGCGGCGCTGGCAGGCAAAGTGCTGGGGGTAGAACAGGTACCGGTGGTCAAAGGCCAGGCCATGCCCGCCTACGAACCGCGCGTCATCAAAGGCACCGGCGTGACCTACGCGACCTGCCCCCAGGGCGCCGACCACACCGCGGGCCTGACCATCCGCGCCAAAGTCGACCACCTCAACCCCGAAGGCCAGGCGAAACTTTCTCGCGGGGTGCAAATCAGCATGGCCGGCTACGACACTTTGGGCGTGTGCATCTTCGCAGGCTTCGGCTTTGCCGCCGCGCCGAAAGACACCATCGCCCGCCTGCTGCGCGCCCGCTACGGTTGGGAGGATGTTGGTGAAGATATCCTCGCCGAGCTGGGCAAGGAAACCATCACCTTAGAGCGGGAATTCAACCGCCGGGCGGGCTTCACGGCAGCCGACGACCGCCTGCCGGAATGGATGACACGAGAACCTGTGCCCCCTACCGGTGCGGTTTTCGATGTGCCTGAAGAAGACCTCGACACCATCTTCGACTGGTAAGCCCTGCGCCCCTGCCGTGTGAAAGCAGGGGCGTTTGCGTTCAGGCCCCCCGAGGGCCCGACAGGTTTTAGTGCATAATCAACCCAGATGTTGGGTTTAGGCTCTTCGGCAATGCCCAGTCGCCTGGCTTAATCTCTCCCTACCCCCGCTACGGCGAGGCCTCGCTTGGCCTTCGACTTCGCTCAGGCCAGGCGCTCGGCTCATCGGGGGATGGGTGAGATCTTGCCACAAAGAGGGCGGATGGCGCCTTCCGTAATGACCAAAATCTTGTTTGAGAATGCATCAGGAAACCCTCAAGTCCTCAATACCAAACAGGCTATACGAAGCCCGGAGGTGCAACCATGACCCACCGCCAAACCAAACCCTGGCTGCTCTGGCTGCTGTGGACGCTGGCCGGCGCGGGCCTTTTGTTCTTCGTGGTGCTGGACGAAGGCACCACAATGCACCCCCTCACCTGGCTGGCCCTGATGCTCGGCATGGCGCCCCTCATCGGCGCCCAACTCGCGCTGGGGGCCCCAAAGGCAGCCGCCGCGGTGCAGACCTGGCTGGACGACCACCCACGAGCCTGGCTGGTAGCCGTGGGGGTGTTGAGTGGCTTCTACCTGCTCACCGGCCTGCTCACTCTGCACTTCGACCCCTACGCCACCGCCATCTTCATCGTCGGGCTGCTGGCCGCGTTTGGCACCCTGCGGGAAATCCAGCACGGGCGGCGCGGGCTGACGTGGGCCGACATCGCAGTCTGGCTGCTGCTGTGGATTCCCTTTGACCTGCGCTGGAATTACGACCTGTGGTTCGGCCCCAAGGGTTTTGCCTACAACTGGTGGGCTGTGCTGCTCACCGTGGTGGCGGTCATTGGATGGTATGGCCTGCGCGGCCTGCCCGACTTTGGCTACCGCCTCACCCCGCGCTGGAAAGATCTCGGCATCGCCCTGGTGGCCACCGCGGTGTTTGCGGTCATCGTCATTCCGCTGGGGCTGGCCATTGATTTCCTTTCCTTCCCGCCTTCGCACACCCCTACCCTGCTGGGCATCGCGGCGCACTTCGTCGGCCTGTTCCTCACCGTGGCGCTGCCTGAGGAAATCTTCTTTCGCGGCATCCTGCTTCACGGCCTCGACCAGATGAGCAACCGCCGCGGATGGACGCTCTTCCTGTCCTCGGTCGCCTTTGGCCTGATGCACTGGAACAACGCCGCCGCGCTGGGCACCAAAGTGGCCTATGTTGCCCTGGCGACCCTCGCGGGCGCCTTCTACGGCTGGGCCTACCGCAAAAGCGAGAACAACCTGCTTGCCGCGGTGCTTTCCCACACCTTCGTGGACTTGCTTTGGAGCGTGTTGTTCAGCTAACTCGCGGCGTGCTGGAAACCGCAGCCTGAAAACATGCGAAGGGAAAGAGACAAACTTGCCGCTCGCGGCTGATCCAACACAGCAGTCCCACCTTCACAATCCCGCCCAAAAGCCGCGCAAAAGGTTGACAAATCGCGCCTTTAGGGTAAAATTTTCCCGCACGCCGAAGTGGCGGAATTGGCAGACGCGCTGCGTTCAGGGCGCAGTGGGCCTTGCGCCCATGTGGGTTCGACTCCCACCTTCGGCATCGCCCACCCTCCCCGGGGTGGGCTTTCCCTTTTTGCGGTATAATGGGGCGGCATTCCGCTCAAATAGAGGTGAGAGATGCAACGAAAAACATGGCTTTTAGGTGCAGCCGTTGCCGGGGGAAGCCTGGTCATTGGCATCGTCGTAGGCGTTTTCCTCATGAAAGTATGGACTCGTCCGTTGGCGCCCAGCCTTCCGACGTTGGTGCCCACGGCCACGCAAGGCGCGCTGCCGACCCAGGCACCGACCCAAGTGCCTACGCAGGCAGCCACAGCCGCGCCTCCTACGGCCACCCCTGCACCCACCAACACCCCAACACCTACCCCCGCACCGATGTGCGGCGGGCCTGCCAGCATGAACATCCTCGCAATCGGCACCAACCGGGGCTTCTATGACCTTGCCGACGTGATCCGCGTCATTCGCGTCGATTTCGTCACGGGCGATGTCTACGTGGTGCCCCTGCCGCGCGACCTGAAAGTCGACCTGCCGCCCAAAATCACCACCTACCCCAGCCCTCAGAAACTCAACGAAGGCTATTTCCTGGGCACGCCGGTCTGGCAATGGGGCGCGCCCCGCAGTGGCGGCGCTGCCTTGCTGGCTCAAACGCTGTCCTATAATTTCGGCATTACGACCGACCATTACGTCGTCGTCAGCGGGAAAGGCTTCCGCGACCTGGTCGACGCCGTGGGCGGGGTGCAGATCTACCTGCCTGCGCCAGTGGTTGACCCCGGTCAGGCCCACGCCAACTTCCCCGCCGGGCCCCAAACCCTCGATGGCTACCACACCTGGCTGCTGGCCCGCATCCGAAAGAACGTCGGTGATCCCGGCCGCATCGAGCGTCAGAACATGATCCTCAAAGCCCTGCTGGATAGGGTAACCAGCCCCGCCATCTTGCCCCGCCTGCCCGAGATGGCAAAACTGTACAGTTCGCTGGTGATGACCGACCTCTCGCCGCAGCAAATTTCCCAACTCATTTGCCTGCTGCAAAAAATGGACAACCCCAAAGCCCATTTCCACTTCTACGCCGTCCCGCGCGATCTGTTGAAAGAGTCGGCCGAAAGCGTTTACGCTGGTCAGGTCAAGAACATCCGAGACGTCTTGCTGTGGGATGAACGCTACAAGCAGTGGCTGCACGACGCCATAGAAGGCAAAATCAAGCCGTAATCCTGCAAGGGCTGACAGCCGTCAGCCCTTTTTTGTCCTTGCGAGGGCACTTCAATGGCAAAATACGGTAAAAGCGTCTTTTGGGTAGCAGCGGTGGTTCTGGCTTTCGTCGCCCTGACCTCCATCGCCCGTCGCGCCACACTGGTACAACGGCTTTCCCGGCAAGTCGCCACAGCCACTGCGATGTATGCACGCGTCGATGCCACCCACGCCTACCTGCAAACTCAGGTTGCCCTTGCCACAGAAGGCGCCAACGCCGACCTCCCCCTGCGGGAAGACGCGGGCATGGCCCGCCCCGGCGACCAGGTCATCATTCCCGTCCCCGTAGGCACGCCGGTGCCTTCCCCCTCGATAGCCACACCGCCACCCACCCCCACCCCGCAACCGCCCCCCTGGAAAGTGTGGTGGCGGCTCTTCTTCGGGCCCTTAGACTAAGCACGAAACCACAACGCCGGAGCCAGAGGAACTTCCTTGGCTCCGGCGCTTTTTACTGCCCGAGAATGGCAATCTTACTGCATTCTCGCCCGCATCTCTCGGTGGGTGAACGCCCGGTACAGCCACTCCACCGCAAACGCAGCCACCAACACCACCACCAGCACCGCCAGCGTCACAGGGGTCGTCGTCCACAGGTAATAAGTCAGCACACCAAAGGACGACAAACACGCCACAATCGCTGCAACAATCACCCACCGCTTTGCACCGGTCTCACGGTACAACCGCAAATGCCCAATGCTGACCGCAGCATAAATCAGCAGGAAAGCCGCACTGCCCATCATGCCAATTTTGTCCAGATTGAACAAATTGGCGAACAAAATCACCAGCGCTGCGGTAATGAACAAACCTTCGGTGGCGCGTCCCCACACCCCGCGCTCGAAAATTTCCGGCAATTCTCCATCTTTAGCAATAGTGTAACTCACATTGGCCCCACCATACAAGGTGGCGTTGATGGCCGAAGCCGTTGCAAACAACGCGGCAAAGGCCACCAGCCGCAAGCCCCACTGCCCCAGGAAAGCCTGCGCTGCCGCGGCCGCCGCGTAGTCGCTCGCTGCCACAATCTTTGGCACGGCCAGGTTCCCCACCACCGCCACACTAACCGCAATATAGAGAAAAATCACAATGCCCACACTCAGGTACAGGGCCTTCGGCAGGGTTTCCTGGGGGTTTTCCATATCTTCCGCCGTATTCGTCACCAGCCCGAAACCCTCGTAAGTCAGAAAAACCACACCAGCCGCGAAGAGCATCTTATTCACATGCGGCCAATGGGCCGGAGAAAGCAACGCCGGCTTCAGGAAAACGAACCCCGCCCCCGCGAACAACAACAGAAAGCCCACGTTCGCTGCCACAATCACCAATTCCGACCGCCCCACAGCCTTCGAGCCAAGAAAGTTGACAGCGGTGAACACCAGGACAATCAGCGTAGCGAAAATATTTTGCCAGTAGCCCGGCAGCCCGGGGAAGAAGGTGCTCAAATAAGCCCCAAACGCGCGCGCATATAGGGCAAGCGCGAAAACGTAGCCTATCCAGAGCAACACATTGAACCCCCCGCTCAAAATGCCATCACCGAAACCCTGAATCAGGAATTCCACCGGGCCGCCTGCCGATGGATAACGCGCCCCCAACTTAGCGTAGGAATAGGCGCTAAAGAGCGCCACCAGCCCCGCCAGAGCAAAGGAGAGGTACACCGCGTTGCCCGCGACGCTCACCGCAGCCCCCAACAGGGAATAGATGCCGCCGCCAACCATGCCGCCAATGCCAATGGCAACCGCCGCGCCCAGGCTCATGGCCTTCCTGTCGCTCGCTTGCTTGCTCATGCACGCCTCCATCCCGAGAATGTGCGCTCACCTCGCGCCACGCTCATCTTACCATAATCTGACATTCAGACAACGCCCTGCGCCATACTGCACGCCAGGCAAGCCCCTCTACGGGAGCGACCGCCACCTCTCTTCCTGAGGCACGGCCACGCCCACACGCGCGATAAAGCCGCCGACGTTGGTATAATCCCCCACGTCGTTCTGCTTTGCCGGCAAAGAGCCTCCCCCGCAGGAGCGCGTATGACTCCGACCTCCACCACCAACCTGACCTTATGGAAAACACTGGCTGCCGCCGAAGCCACCATCGCGCTGGTGTTGCTGGCGCTGCTGCTATGGCGCGGGCGGCGCAAAGCCATGCCTCGACCGCTCCTGCTGGCTTTTGGCGTGTTGGTAGTTTGGGCAGGGCTGCGGCTGGTTTCCCCCCCATTGGGCATATGGCGCTGGCTGCATGGCTTTTGGGTACCGGTAAGCGATCGGGCCCTGTTCACCCTTTTTCTCATCCTCACCGCCTATGCCCTCGTCCGCCCGCTATTCCCTGCCTATCGGCAGGCCGTCTACTGGCTGCTGGGTAGCCACCTGGGCTTCTGGGTACTGCTCACAGCCGCCGCGCTGTACGATTTCAGCCGCGTGTGGCAACCTCGCGCCCGCTTCACTGCCCACTGGAGCAACCTGGTCTTCGGACTTTACCAGGCTGCGCTGCTGCTCACGGTGCTTATGGTGGTAGGCTACGTCTACCGTCACGGACGCGCCCGCTCCCTGGGCTGGGCAGGCGCAGCCTTCGCCATCTGGCTGCTGGCCGACGTCCTGCATCTGGCCGCCGCCATCCGGGGCACCAACATCCCCGAAGGGTTGGGGCTTATTACCCGCGGCGCTGAAATGCTGGCTTTCATCTTCCTCGCCCTGGCCTACTGGCTGCCAGACCCCTCACGGCGTGCCTTTGCCGAGCGCTACTTTGCCGACGCACAGGCGATGGTGCAACGGCTGGAAGCCCAACTGGCCGAAATGGTGGCCGTGCAAGCGCGCCTGGAAGAGCGCCAAAGGCTGGCGCGCGAGTTGCACGACTCGGTAAGCCAGGCGCTTTTCAGCACCGAACTGCAACTGGGCACCGCCGAAATGCTGCTGGAAAACGATCCCCAGGCTGCCCGCGAGCGCTTAGAACAGGCGCGGCGCACCATCCACGAAGCCGCCAACGACCTGCGAGCCCTCATCGCCGACCTGCGCCCTCCTGCGCTTGCCGGGAAAACCCTCACCGAAGCCCTGGCCGATTTCACCCACTCGCTGGAAACCGTCGAAGGCATCCCCGTCGTATTCGAGGCAGATGTCGAAGGGCGCTTGAGTGAAGCAGAAGAAGCCGAACTTTACCGCATTGCCTACGAGGCACTGACCAACGCCGTGCGCCACGGCCAACCTCACCAAATCAACGTCAGTCTCTGGTTGCGCCCACCAGCCTTCCGGCTGGCTATTGCCGACGATGGGCAAGGCTTCGACCCCACCCACACGCCATCGGGCCACTGGGGGCTGGTAGGTATGCGGGAACGCGCCGAGCGGCTGGGGGCTTCGCTCGCCATCGATTCGGCGCCGGGGCGCGGAACCCGGGTAGAAATTGTGCGCGCCTCCCCCGCCGCCGACTTTGCAAGCGTCGCGGCCGCCCCCAACGACCTCACCGCTCGTTCCAACCGTGGATCCTTTGGGAGTACATCGTGATTCGCCTGATCATCGCCGAAGACCACCAGATCGTGCGGGAAGGGCTGCGCCTCTTCCTGAACGCCCAACCCGATATGAAAGTCGTTGCCGAAGCCGAAAACGGCAAACAGGCGCTGGAAGCCGTTCAACGCTACAAGCCCGACGTCCTCTTGCTGGACCTGTTGATGCCCGAAATGGACGGCCTGGCGGTGCTGCGCGCCCTGCCCCAAACCGCCCCCGAAACTCACGTGCTGGTCCTCACCAGCGCCAACGAAGACCGCCTGGTGCTGCCCGCGGTGCGGGCGGGGGCGACCGGCTACGTGCTCAAAAACATCTCCTCGGCCGAACTGGCCGAAGCCGTCCGAAAAGTGGCCCGTGGTGAACCGGTGCTGCACCCCGAAATCACCCGCATGCTGATGCGCGAAGTGCGCCAAGGGCCGGGGGCCGTGGCCGGTGAGGCCTTCACCCAGCGGGAACTGGAAGTGCTTAGCCTGTTAGCCCATCGCCTGACCAACAGGGAAATCGCTGCCGAGTTGGGCGTGAGCGAGACCACCGTAAAAACGCACGTCCGTAACATTCTGCGCAAATTAGGGGTTAGCACACGCGCCGAGGCTGCCCGCTACGCACGCGAACAAGGGCTGGGGTAACCCTGCCACGAACCCTCGCCAGAAAAAGCACAACAAAAAGGGCGGCTCTTGAAGCCGCCCCTTGAGCGTACAGGCAACAATGAGGCCCGGAGGGTTATCCGCCGTTGCCCTGGCCCTGGCCTCGACCCGAAGAGCCTTGTAAAATCTGCTGAAATTCTTCTTCGGTAATGTACTGCGGCGTATAATCGGCGCCCTGCGCCCGCAGGTTGCTCACGAAAGCCCGCATGTGGCTTTCGGAACCCATCTTCAGGTTTTCATACACCTCACGAATATCGGCCTTATCGGTGCGAGCCAAGGCGTCATTGAGGTCCTTGATATCCAGGTCTTCAATCGTCGCGCCCACAGTGAGGGCATCCACCAGGGAAGCCGAGCCTTTGCTCACCAACTGGTCATACAACGCTTGCAGTTTGGGGTCGGTGAACACACCGCGCTGATCCTGGGTCTGCGCTACGGGGTCTTCGATGCCATACGCCGTCAACAGCGTCTTCACGGCATCCATGTGGGTTTGCTCAGCGCTGGCGATGTTTTGGAACACCTGGGTGCCCCACTTGTCGTAAAGGGTCAAATACACATCACGGGCAAGTTTTTCCTCTTCCCGCATGTGGAGCAGGTCGGCCACCTCTTCAGTGGTCAGGCCAGAAGCGGCTGCCGCTGTCACATCCGCCGCGGGCACAGTGGCTTCTGCTGCTTCTGTTGGTGCTTCTGCGGGTTCTGTGGTTGCCACGGGAGATGCAGCCGCCGGGGCCGCCGTGGTCGTCGTCGCTTGGGTCGGCGCACAGGCCGCCGCGCTCAAAGCCAAAACCAATACCCCAATCCAGGGCATCCATTTGCGCAACATTTCGTACCTCCTCATTATGAGAGTTCAATCGGCTATTTTGGATAGCAGCCGCCTGCAACCTGGCTGCCTTCATCGTCGCCCTGAGTGTAGCCGGAAAGCCGCAACCCCGCATCGTCCGTTGGGGAGGAAAAAGGGAGGAAAAAGCCTGCTTGCCTGTGCTCCCCCCACAACGCAGTAAGGTACAATATTCCCAACCTCACCCCAAGGCACACCCATGAAGCCGCCCAACCCCTCCAAACCCCTTCCCGAAGAAATCGACGCCTACCTGCTGGCGCTCCGCTGGGGGATGCTCGTGGCTACGGCCATCATTTACTGGCTGGTGCGCTTCCCGCCCTCGGCTTCCCCCCCGCCCGCCTTTTTGCTCGACCCCCGGCTGGTCTTCATCGCCTTGCTGGCTTACAACGTGCCGGTCTCGCTGTACTGCCTGCGAGAGCGCCCCATCGCCGCGGGACGCCCCTGGCTGCTGCTCCTCAGCGATACCGTCATCTCTTTGGGCCTGGTCGGCCTGACGGGCGGCCACCTGAGCGCCTTCTTTCTCATTTTCCTGATTGCCATCATCGAAGCCGCGCTGGCCTTCCGCTGGCAGACCGCGCTGGTGCTCATCGTGCTTTTGGATACGCTCCAATTGCTGATTTTCTCTTTCCTCGGCCCGCAGGTCCATGCCATCATCATCATCAACCGCTTCGTGGCATTCCTGGTCTTTGGCATTTCGGCCATCCTGTTTGGGGAAGGCACCCGCCGCGAAGAAGCCGAGCGCCAGGAGGCCCTGGCAGCCGCAGAACGGGAACGCACCCTCAACGAAATCTTCTTCGAACTCGGCAAAAGCGGCATGAACCCCGAAAAAGTTTTCCAGGTGCTGCTGGAAAGCACCCACCGGCTCCTCAACGCTGCCTGCGCGCTGATTGCCCTTGAAGTGGAAGACGGCACCCTGCGGGTCGCGGCGTCCACCTCGCCCCATCATCCCCCCGGCAAAGCCCTCGCCGCGGTCCCCTGGCCCACCTACGACGAGCCGCTGGTGGTCACCCGACGCAACGACCCGGCCTGGCCTTCCTTCATCCGCCAAAGCGACGTCCGGCAACTGCTCGCCGTGCCCCTGCGCTCGGCCACCCAAAAGCCCCTCGGCTGGCTCATGGTCGGGATGAACCGCGCCTTCCCCCTCGCCGCCGCTGACCGCAACCTGCTCAAAACCCTCGGCCTGGAAGCCGGTTTGGCCCTGCACAACGCCCAACTTTACCGCCGAGAAGAAGAACACGTGCGCGAACTGGAACATTTCAGCGAAATGCGGGCCAACTTCTTTTCTGCCCTGGGGCACGAACTCAAAACCCCCCTCACCGCGCTCAAAACCCTGGGGCCTTCGCTGGAGCGCCTTCCCGACCTGCCGCCCGAAACCCGCGCCGAAATCACCGAAAGCATTCAAATCAACCTGGAACGCCTGGACGGGTTGATCAACGAACTGTTTGAGAGCCTGCGGCTGGAAGCCAACATGGTCGCGCTCCACCCCACCTCGCTGGATGTACGTGCCCGCATCCAACACAACCTCGCCGCGCTGCGCCCGGTGCTGGAACAAAAGAAGTTGCAGGTGGAAACAGACCTGGCCCCCGACCTGCCGCGCGCCCAGGCCGACCCGCGGCGCTTTGACCAGATTTTGGGTAACCTGCTGCACAACGCGGTCAAGTTTTCCCCCGAGGGCGGGGTCATTCGGGTTGATGCGGCACCCGAGGCCAACAGCGTACGCATTTGCGTGGAAGACGCCGGCCCCGGCATTCCCCCTGAAGAACGGGAGCGGATTTTCGACAAATTCGCCGTAGTTTCCCAACGCAAAGCCATGGCGGGCGTGGGGCTGGGGTTGTTCATCAGCCGCGAACTGGTGCGGCTGCACGGCGGCACCATCTGGGTTGAAGACGCCTCCTTAGGCGGCAGCCGCTTCTGCTTCACCCTTCCCCTGGCAACCAAAGACACCCGCGAGCCACCACCATCCCCTTCCTCTGGAGACAGGCATGGAAAAAGCCACCAAGCGCATCCTGGTCATTGACGACGAGCCGGAAATCCGCCGCGCCGTGCGGCTGACCATCACGCTGCAGGAACCCACCTGGGAAGTCGTCGAAGCCCCCTCCGGCCGCGCCGGTTTGGCCCGCCTGAGCGAAGAAGACTTCGACCTGGTGCTGCTGGATTTGATGATGCCCGAAATGTCCGGCTACGAAGTGCTGGAACAAATCCGCCTGTTCAGCGACGTGCCGGTCATCATCCTCACCGTGCGCGACGATGAACTGGATAAAGTCCACGGGCTGGAACTCGGCGCGGACGATTACATCGTCAAGCCCTTTGGGCACCTGGAGCTGCTGGCGCGCATCCGCTCGCTCTTCCGCCGCATCGAAGGCACCACTCAGGCTTACGAAAAGCCCTTCGTTTCCGGCGATCTGCGGATTGACTACAACACCCGCACCGTCACCCTCAAAGGGAAACCGGTTTCCCTCACCCGCACCGAATACCGCCTGCTGGAAATCCTGGCACGCAACGCGGGCAAAATCGTGCCTACGCGCACGCTTACGGCCAAAATTTGGGGGCCGCTGGCTGAAGACAACCCCGAATACCTCAAGGTTTACATTCACCGCCTGCGCGCCAAACTGGGCGACGACCCGCGCTCCCCGCTTTACCTGCACACCGAGCGCGGCGTGGGCTATTGGCTGACACCCCCCGCCCGGCCGCAGAAGTCAAAGGAATGAGCCCTGCCGACGTAAAAAGCCCCTCCCCACCCGGCCGAAGGGTGAGGAGGGGTTGTGCCACGGCTGGCACAAGGAGGGAGAGGCGAGGGGTCTCTATCCCTTTGCGGTCTGGGCTGCCCACACACCCAGCACCAGCACGATGATGCCCACGATGATGTCGTTCCACATGGCGGCAGCGACGCCCGAGTAAGCCAGGATGAAGGGGGCAATCACCAGCCACAACCCCAGCACGGCGTTGACCCAACTGAGCGCCTTCACCGTGCCCACTTCATTGGCCAGCCCGGCCCACGCCCCCAAAACCACCAGCACAATGCCGATGATGATGGCATCCCACATGGCGGTTTTGGTCTGCGAGTAAGAGAGGATAAACGGCGCCAGCAACTCCCACACGCCACCAACGGCAATGATCCAGTTGAGCGTCTTCGCGGTCTTCATCATCCACCTCCGTAGGGATTGGTTTGGCGAGAACAGGCTTTCGTTCAACACTTGCATTGTGCCACCGGGAGGTGAACAGACGCGTGGTGAAAGGTAAAAAGAAGGTTACAAAAACGCCCTTTTGAATCTTCCGGCGACCCCTTGCCCGTAAAACACATCAGCAGAGGAACGGCTATACGAAACACCCCTTTAGAAAAAGGCTATACGAAATCCACCCCCAGCCACCCTGCCAAAGCCAGCATGGCCTGGCGCCCTGCTTTCCCGAAGACCTGCCAGCGCGGCTCCACCGCCATCACGGCTTCCGGCCCGTATTCCAGATGCCGCGCCAGTAGCGCCCGGATTTGTTCTTTGGGTAGCCGGGCAAGGGCATCAAAGGCGCCGCCGGGCAAGCCACCCTGCCGGATTTTGTGTACGGCAAAACCTAACGGCGCTTCCAGCCTGGTGTCATGCGCGGCCACATAGAGCAGCCAGGCCACCCCGTGCCAGGCAGGAAAGCGCAGCAGGGCTTTCTGCACGGCTGGGGCAAGGTTTTGCCAGGCCGGTAAATCTTCCCAGCGCCACGCGGTAGAGATTTCCCCACCCGCCTGCGCAGGTGGGTGCTCTTTTGGTTGCCCGGAGGTTGCCTGAGGGTGATTAAGGTTAACGTGAGGGAAAGTTTTGGCGCTTTCCGCGGGAAGGTTTTGGCCGCGCGGGAGGAAAGTTTTGGCAGAGCCGGAGGAAACCTTTGGCGTTTCCGGGGGAAATTTTTGGCCTTCTGGCGAGGATTGTTGAGGAACACCGGGGGAAATTTCTGGCAATTCGGCCAGGGCTTCCAGGGCGCGGCGGCGAATTTCCGGCGGAGCCTCGACGTTGGTCAGCGTATGAAGGGCTTCTTCGGCCACAGTCGTGTCTTTGTGGCGGCAGGCTTCCTGCAGGCGATGCAAGGGGGTGAAATCGCCCTGCTGGGCGCAGGCGGCCAGGGCTTGCAGCGCGAGGCGATGAGCCGCTTCGTCGGCGGGTGTGAGCGGCAGCACGGTCTGCACCGCGAGCGTGAAGGTGTTTCCCCGCCCGGGTGGTCGGCGCAGGAAGGCCGCGGGCGGTATGCTTTCCCCTTCTGGCGGCGCAGCGGCCGGCGTGTCGAGGGCTGCCACGGGGATCAAATCACGCCCATAGCGGGCTTTTTTCAGGCCCAGCCAGCCTGCCACGCGGCGGGCTGTGGCTTCCAGCGTGCGGAAGCCGTTGCCTGCCGCGCGGCCTTCGCGCTCGGCGCGGTGGCGGGCGACCAGGTAAAGCCAGGCTACGGTGTGCCCCAGCGCCGGCAGGTGATGCTCGATGAAATACCAGGGGATGAAGAGTTTGCCTTCGGCTTCGATGAGTGAAGTTTCCAGAAGTTCGCCCATGCCGAGTGCTTTGGCCAGGGTGGCTTGAGGCAGCGCCAGAGGGCGCAAACGCTCGCTGAGCGCGGCGCGCAGGGAGGGCGGTTGCGCAGGCGGCGCGGGGGGCGGGCTGGGCAGGGGCGCCAGCAAATTTTGGGGAGGCTGTTGCAGCGCCGCGGCCAGCGCTGCGATGGGGTCTTCTTTCAGATTGTGGGCTTCCAGGAACGCTAACACGCTTTCCAGGTCGTGGGGCGTGAGGGGCATATCGGTGGTGAAGATGTAGCGGTTGGGCGCTTGCCGGTGGGCGTCGAGATGGCGGTCTCGCTCCACCTGCACAAGGGGGGCGAGCAGCCCCTGGTTGAGGATGTTGTTGATGGTGCGCTTGGTGAGGTGGCTCCAGCGGGCGAGGGTGTGGCGTGGTACTTCCAGCGCCTGGCCGGGGCGGATGGGCTGACCGGGGCCATAAGGATGGCGATTGGCGAGGAAGTGGGTTTGCCGGAGGGCAACGTAGAGCCAGGCAGCCCGACTGCCGAGGTAAGGCAACCAGCGCAGGAAGTAGCCGGGCAGGAAGACGATGCGGCGAGGTCGCTGGAAGGCGTCGCGCAGGCGCAGGCTGACAGCGCGCAGGTCGACGGATGCAGGCATGGGTGTCGGGGGTGGTGACGGCTCGTTGGCTTGGGCTTGCGGAACAGTTGTTCCGGAAGGCTGTGGGTTTTCAGAAGGTGGGGTTGTATCGAGGGGTGGGGTTGTATCGGGCGCGGCCACGACGAAAACCACCTGAACAGGCGCGCCGAGCAAGCCGCGCAGTTGATTTTCCAGCGTGGTGCGCAGGCGGTCGGCCAGCCAATCTCGGGCATAGGCGTTGGCGACGCCCACGGTCAGCACTTGCCCATCGTAGTTCAAGGGGCGCGCGTCGCGCAACCAGGCGTCGAAATCGGCCCGGTTGAGGGTGTAACGCAGCTGGCCGAGCACTTGCTGCCAGGCTTGCTGTGCTTGCGAAAGGAGGGACGACATTGCGCGCACCTGAATGGATTCCCCCGATCGGTATGGGTGCGCAGGCGGGTATCGGGAATGCGCCAGCCGGAAGCCCTGAGGGCGTCCGGTGCCACGAGGGGAGCCTGGTTGTAAGGGGAGGCGGTCCGGCAGGGGGCTTTCCCTTCCACGGGAATGTGCCACACCTTTCCGGCCCTCTCAACCTTGACAAGGCGGCCAAAACCCCTATAATTGGCGTTGCCCGAAAAATTTCTGCCCGCCTGCGCCCACGGTTGCCCGACCGGGGCGCTTGGCTTTTAAGCCCTTACCCGTGTCCCTGTTCGGCTTTGGCCGCGCGTGCGGCAAAGCGCCGGGCATGGGTTGGGCTTCAGCATGGAAGGCCGATTCTCCTTGCGGAACAATTGTTCCTCAAGGCTGCCCGACCATCCACGGCTCGACGGTGGTGCCGCCGCCTTCCAGCAGCGCCTCAAGGGCCAGGCGGCTGAGTTCCAGCGTCTCCCGTGGATTGCCTTGCGAAAGCATGTAGAGGCGCTCTAACGCCTCGGGGGTGAATAGCGATCCCATCACCCGGCCGGCGCGCCGCGTGATTTCTTCGATCACGAAAACCAGCGTGTCATAGTCCCACGGCGTCAGCAGGTAACGGGCTGCGCCCTGGATGCCCCGGCTATCCCACGGATGGTTGAAGACGGCATAGCCGGTAAGCACGACGGTTGTGGCCTGCGCGAGGTCGGCAATGAGTTGTGCCATGCCCGAGTTCAGGCGTTGCTGCCCCAGGTCGATCACAATGCCGGCGTATTGATTCTGCAGGAAGGCCTCTAAGCGAGCGCGGCGCAGTTTTTCTTCCTTGACCCGCGGCAGCCCTAAACTGTCGTTGACCAGCTTGAGTAGCCGGTTGGCTGTGCGCGGGGCAACGGCTAAGGCCAGGGGCGAGGGCAACCGTCCCCCCGCCAGAAAGCGGGCAAATGCCGATTTGCCGCTCCCCGGCTCGCCATCGATCAGCACCAGGCCTTTCTCCTGGCTGAACCATCGCTGCCGGATTTCTTGATAAACGCGGGCCAGTTGAGGCACGGGCACGAAATAACGCCCGTCCTCGAAGGTCTCAAAGGGGTTTTCCAGCAGACGGAGCATCTGCAGGCGCAGCGCACGCTGCACAGCCGGGTTCTCTGGGGAAGTTGCCATGGTCACCTCGTGACCTCATTATACACCCTTTTGGCGGAATGTGCATAACGGGATTTGAATATGCTCATTTTGTTCAAAATGGCGCCTTGTTGGTGCGGTTTTGTGAAACGCACTTGCTTTTTTGCTTTGGGGGTGATAAGATATAAGCGGCGGGGAGCCTATGCTGGCGGTGCGAGGGGGCAGCGGGTTGGCTTCCCCAAAGCGCGTGTTCGCGTGAACGAAGGAGCATTCTATGATTCTGGCGGTTTCGGCCCTCAAAGGGGGGCCAGGCAAGACCACCTTCGCAGTC
Source organism: Chloroflexota bacterium (assembly GCA_011322445.1). Taxonomy (NCBI): domain Bacteria; kingdom Bacillati; phylum Chloroflexota; species Chloroflexota bacterium. The sequence goes on from DRMV01000009.1 coordinate 56,830, forward strand.
AATGTGGCGGCAGGGTTGGCGCTCCGCATCAGCAAGCGCACCCCCCGCCCGCGGGTCCTGCTGGTGGATCTGGACCCGCAGGCGCACGCCGCGTATTGGGCGTTGGGGAAATCGCGCGGCGACCCCATCCCTGTGGGTGAAGAGGACCTCTCCACCCATCTGCTGGGCACCGCCCACGGTTCGCCGCTGGACATCATTCACCCGGCGGCCTTCCCCGCTTCGGCCAATATGGATGTGGTGCTGGTGCGCCCTCAGGCTATGGCCCAGGCTGAGCGGGTGTTGACGTCGGACCTGGCCGAGGGTATTTACGCCCTGGAGGAGTATCTGGAGCCGTTACGGAGCGCCTATGCGGTGATTGTAGTTGACACGCCGCCTTCGGCGGGGGCGATGACGCTGAACGCGCTGGTGGCTGCGGATGCCGTGCTCATTCCCATGGAACTGACCAAAATGGGGGTCGATGGCCTGCGCGAAACGCTGGCTGTGGTGGAAAAAATCCGCCGCCGTCACAACCCCCAAATGCGCATTGTGGGCATTGCCCCCAACCGCTGCGATTTCCGCCGTAGTGAGACGAATGATATTTACCGCTTCATGCGCCAGCAATACAAGGACCTGGTGCTGCTTCCGGTGGCCGAGCGGGCGCAAATTGCTTATGCCTCTTCACTGCGCAAAGATATTTTTTCGCACCTTGGCTCGACCCAGGACCAGGCGGTGGTGGAAATGGGGCGGGTGGTCGATGCCGTAGTGCAGAGGTTGGGACTCCGGTAGCCCTTGCGGAACAGTTGTTCCATAAGCCGCGTGTTGCCCAAACGGGCGCTTTCTCTTGGGAGTGCGTATGTCTCGGAAACGCAAGCCTCAGTGGACGGCCGATGACTTTCAACCGACCGCCGACACCCAATACGACGACCTGCTGCAAACCCCCGCGGTGCCCACCGGCGGGCGGCAGGCCCGCAAGCGGGTCACGCGGGTGCTGGTTAGCCAGATTTTGCCCGACCCTTACCAGCCGCGCCCTTTGTTGCCGCCGGAAATCAAGCAAGATTTCTTTGCTGGGCAACTGAACTGCTTCGAGGCCGCGCGTGCCTGGCTGACGCTGGCCGAGCAGGAGCCTGCCGAGGCCGAGCGCGTTCAGGCTCTGCTGCACATGGGGGCGACTTTCAGCGAACACGGCCAGATCAAGCCCGTTACTGGCTACTGGGATGCGCAAAGCCGGCGCTTCATTCTGGAAACCGGGGAACGGCGTTTCTGGGCAGCGGTGTTACAGGCGGTGCAGCAAGAGAGCGCCGAAGAGCCCCAACTGGAAGCCCTGGTCGTCGAAAAGCCTTCCCGCGCCCGGCAGGTGTTGGAAAACATCACCGCTGAACCGCCCAGCGCGGTGATGCGCGCCCGGGAGATCGCAGCCCTGGTGTTGGAGCAAATGGATGTCTTGCCGGAGACCGGCGAAAGCGATTTCGCTTACTACCGACGCGCTGCTGAGATCAAGCGCCTGCCTTCGGCGGTGGTGCGCCATGTGGAAGATTTGTTGGGCATGAGCCGCCGCTACATTCGCTACTACTTGCAAATTCTCCATTTGCCCGACCACCTGCTGTTGCTGGCCGACCGCTACCGCCTGAGCGAAGGCGCGCTACGCGAGGTGCTCAAAGGCGCGCCGGAGACCTGGGAAGAAAGCATTACGGCGCTGATTGCGGGTCTGGGTGATCCGCGGGAAGCCGCTGCGCCGGTGGCCGAAAAGCCGTCCCCTGCCAGGGGCAAGCCCCGCCCCAAGCGGGCGCAACTCGACCCCCGCATTTCCATTGCGCGCCGCATGCGCACGCCGGTGCGCTCGTTGTTGCGGCTGGAAGCCGACGACGTTCCCCGGGTGGCCGAGCACTTCGCGGCTGAGTTGGGTGATCCTGCGATGGTGCAGCAGGCTGCCGATGCGCTGGCTGCCCTGGCCGAGCGGCTGCGCGCCCTGGCGCAGGAAGGAGAAAGCGGCAAATCGCGCCGCCGTAAACGGTAGCCGCTGCTGTGATGGAAGCGCCGACATACCGGCCTGGGATACGCCTCCCGGGCCGGTCTTCTTGTTAGAGGAACTTGAGTTTCGGATAGTGTCTCTGGTAGCGTTTCGTGCTGAGCGGAGCAACCCACGGGAGCGAAATCGAAGTGCCTGCACTGAGCCATGCCGCAGTGCCTGCACTGAGCCGCGTCGAAGTGCGAAACGCGGCCAACAGCGCGTTTCGACGATGATTGCTTCGCGATTTCCGCTCAACGCGCTTATCCGCAACTCAGGTTGGGTGAGGATGATGGGGCTGCGGAACAATTGTTCCGTAGGTTGACATCCGGGGGAAATTTTTGGCCGGTTGCTGGGGGAAATTTTTGGCAGACGCCGTGCGGGAGAATGCCGCTGCGGAAAGCGCCATGGAAGTGGGGGGGCGCGGTCCTTCCGCCGGTGCAAGGTGTGGGGACGCGGGAAGCGCAGAGACAAGGCGGCGAGCCCCCTTCAACAAGGCTTAGACTCTATCCGAAAAATCGGAAAGGAGTTGAAAAAGAAGGCGTAACCTGCTAAAAAGGGTGTCCCAAAACCACTTTAGCGAGGTTACGCCATGCGCAGAAATCCTAACACAAAACCAGCCAGCCCGGACTA